>JAIWBS010000066.1:0-2201 GCA_048633705.1 Pirellulales bacterium | reverse complement strand
CTAACTTAATTCTTACCGGTTGACCGGTAATCTTTGCAAAAGCATCCTGGATCAATTTGGTATTGTCAGGTTTTTTTAATTGATCAAAATACAACTGATACGAAACACCGATTTTTAACACTCCACCTTCAAGATCAGCCAAATAGCTGGTTTTCAACATCAAAGCTAACGAATGATTGGCTTTGTTTAACTCCTTGATCATGGCTTTCCAGGGTTTTTCTGCTTGTTTCATTGATAAAGTGGCCTTAGGGACAGTTGAAGGTTTCTCTTGTTTTTTTGTGGTTTTGACCTTTTGACTGGTTGGAGGACTGAAGTCGGTAGGAGGCTGGTTTAAACCGGACGAATCACTACTGTTTTCCTGGCACAGTTCAATCACCGCTAATTCCAAAGGCAATTGAGGTAAATCGGTAGCTGTTTTTAAATCCTTTTCAATCCCGATTAGTAAGCTGATTATTCTAGTCAGACGATTAAGTTCAACATTTTTTGCCAACTCCAGAATATGAGATTCCATATCTTTATCAAATTCCAAGGCAGAAAAAGCATCTAGGCTACCCACTACTTTAATTAAAATAATTTTCCGTAAAAACTCAATTAATTCGTAATTAAACCGAATTAAGTTGACTCCTTCCTCCAGCAACTTGTTTACCAAATTCAGTCCTGAAGCTGCGTCCCTTTTAATAATAAACTTAACCAGATTAAAAACCAGCTGGATATCCGAACGAGGTAAAATTAGCATGGCCTGATCAAGTGTAATCTCTTTTTCACCCAAGGCCAATATTTGCCCCAAGACACTTTCGGCATCCCGAATGCTGCCGTCAGCCCGACGAGCGATCATTTCCAGAATTTTCTTATCGACTTTTACTTTTTCCTTTTCGACAATCCAATTCAGTCTTTTTACGATATCGATAAAATTAAGTTTCTTAAAATCAAAACGCTGACAGCGAGAGATAATTGTTTCCGGCAGTTTGTGAACTTCAGTAGTAGCTAGAATAAAAATGACATGAGCTGGTGGTTCTTCTAAGATTTTCAACAGCGCATTAAAAGCTGATAAAGACAACATGTGCACTTCGTCGATAATAAAAACCTTGTATTTGGACCGGGAGGGAGCAAAACGGGCATTATCAATAATATTCTCCCGGACATTATCAACTCCGGTGTGAGAAGCGGCGTCAATCTCGATCAAATCAATGGACCGACCTTCGATAATTTCCCGACAAATCGAGCAGTTATTACAAGGCTCGCTTTTTTTGGGTTTCTGGCAATTTAAGGCCTTGGCCAAAAGACGAGCAGTGGTTGTTTTGCCAATACCTCTGGGTCCGCAAAATAAATAAGCATGAGCAACCTTGTCGTTGGCAATCTCATTTTGCAGAGTTACTCTAATATGATTCTGACCGACCAGATCTGAAAAAGTCTGTGGTCGGTATTTGCGGTATAGGGCTAAAGCCATTATTTATGAGAAATTATTTGTCTTCTTTGGGTTTTTTGACTATGTTTTCGACAGCCGACCAAGTACTCTCACCGTTTTTAGGCACTAGGATAACCGTTTCATCACCTGGGTCTCCTTTGAAGTAAGTGACTGAGGCCAACAGAACCTTATAGGCCTTTCCACCGGCTAATACGCTAAAATCACCGGTAGCTTCGTCTTTAGTCAAAACGCCGACCATTCTTTGCCGGTCAATCGGACCGATCTGTTTATAAATAAATGACCCGTCCTGCGTTATGGTCAGCTTCAAAGTATCACCTTCGATTAACTTTGATTTTGAAGCGTAATTGGAAGGAATACTATACTGCTTGCCATCCGGTCCTACCATATTCTGACCGTCAAACACTCCCTCGACCACTCTACCCTCTTCTGAATCTGCTTCTTTGCCTATTTCTTGGGCCTTTTGCGAATGATCAATAGCGATATCGCCGCCGGCCAATTCGATAATCATCTGTTTGGCTGACTGTAGATTGGCATTAGCGCTGTCAATCATTTGTTTTATCATGGCCAATTTATTTTGGTCTTGCTTTTTGCTTTCTTTCATCTGTTTATTTCCTTTTATTTAATATTTGTTTTTTATCTTGGGTTTTATATTTGTTTTGTATTTTATTCTGTTTTATTTTATCTTTCTTTTTGCTTTTTATTAACACCTTTAATTTAACAGAGGCTTTAAAATCAGTCAATTTTGGTATAAATATACAGCTACCGATTTAGTTTT
>JAIWBS010000065.1:0-4941 GCA_048633705.1 Pirellulales bacterium | reverse complement strand
TAGGGATCTACCGGGATACAATGCCCCCCTACGCCTAAAGAGGGATAATGAGGCAGAAAGGCAAAGGGCTTAGTGGCAGCCCCTTGAATTACGTCATAAACATCAATGCCCATTTTATCAAAAGACCGAGCTAATTCATTAACAAAGGCAATATTGATATCCCTGAATGAATTCTCCACTATTTTGGTCGCTTCTGCCTCTTTAATTGATTTCATCGGCTTGATCGGAGCTTCCAAAATACTCTCGTAGAACTTGATGGCCTTAGCCAATCCTCTTTGGGAAAAGGCCCCTACCACCCTGGGGATATTGCGAACAGTCCACTTTTTGTCTCCCGGGTTTATTCTCTCCGGACAATGAGCTAAAAATATATCTTTACCAACTTTTTTCTTGGAAAACTTTTCTAGGATCGGTTTTACCTCCTCATCACACACTCCCGGGTTTATGGTTGATTCCATAATAATTAGCTGTCCCTTTACCAGATTTTTGGCAACCGATTCAGTGGCTGACCTGACCGGCCCTAAGTCAGGATTATATTGCTTGTCTACCGGAGTCGGTACACAAATAATAACCGTACCGGATTTTTTAATGACATTATAATCGGTAGTAGCTTCTACTAATTTCTTTTTAACCTCTTTTTGCAATCTCCTATCTTTGATCGGGCTTATCCCTTGGTTAATCAGGTCAATTTTCTCAGCGTCTCTACCGATCCCATAGACTTTGTAACCTTTTTCTGCACACAAACAAGCTAAAGGCAGACCGACATAACCTACGCCAACTATTGTTACCGTTTTAGTCTTGGGATATGATTTGACAACTGATTTTTTTGTAGATTGTTTCTTCATGATTGTTCAAATTTAAAATTGTTAGTGCCTACACCTTGGTAATCAAAACCCAGCTTGGCCATTTTGGCTCCGTTTAAAATGTTTTTACCGTCTAAAATAATCGGGGATTTTAACAAACTTTTTACTTTACGCCAGTTTAGTTTGGTAAATTCCGGCCATTCCGTGGTGATTATTAATAAATCGGCGTTTCTGGTGGCAGAATAGGCATTACGGAAATATCTTACTTGATGATCTAATTCCTCCTTAGCTCTATCAATAGCTTCCGGGTCGTAAGTTTGGATTTTGGCCCCTTTTTTGATCAGTTTATTGATAATTTCTATGGCTGCTGATTCCCTGATATCATCCGTATTGCCCTTGAAAGCTAAGCCCAAAACAGCAATTCTTTTCCCTTCCAGGTTACCGAGCTTCTTTTCTATCTTTTTAATAAAATTATCTCTTTGCTGCTGGTTAACTCTGATTACCGCTTTTAACAGTTTAAAATCATATCCCTTGGTTCCGGCAAATTGGTTAAGAGCATGGACATCTTTGGGAAAACAGCTGCCTCCATAACCGATACCGGCATTAAGAAAATGTTGTCCAATCCTTTTATCTAATCCCATTCCCTTGGCTACCTCCTCCACGTCGGCTTCGGTATCTTCACATACATTAGCGATTTCATTAATTAAAGAGATTTTGGTGGCCAAAAATGAATTAGAAGCATATTTAATCATTTCGGCGCTGGCCAGGTTGGTAACAAACTTAGGGCATTTTATTGCCTTGAATACATTTAGAAGTATCCGGGCCGACTTTTTATTATCAGCTCCAATAACTACGCGATCAGAATTTAGAAAATCAGATACTGCTGAACCTTCTCGCAAAAACTCCGGACAAAACAAGACATCAAATTCACCTTTGTAAGTCCTTTTGATCAATTTTGCTATCATCTGGCTGGTACCGACCGGCACGGTGCTTTTAATCACTACTTGGACATATCTTTTTTCTTTCTTTAACCTATCGGCTATTTGTTTGGCTGCCAGTTTTACTTGAGACAGATCAGCTTCTCCGTTTGGCTTGGGTGGTGTACCCACACAGATAAAAACAACATCAGCTTTCTTCATTCCTTTAGCTAAAGAGGATTCAAAAAACAATCTGTCATTTTTAATATTCTTTTTCATCAATTTTTCCAGCCCTGGCTCGAAAATCGGCGACTTGCCCTTTCTCATCTTGGCAACTTTATCCGGATGGCGGTCAACACAGGTCACCACATGACCGATAGATGACAAACAAACGCCCGACACCAAACCGACGTAACCGGTACCTAAAACACAAATTTTATACTGTTTATTCATTTTTTTTAGAAAACCATTGCTTAGTAAATTTTAAGCCAGTGGGTAAATCCGTTGCCGGCTGCCAGCCTAAATCTTTTTTAATTTTTTGATAACTCAGACAGCTGGTCATTTGTTCTCCGGGAAGAGCCGGTCCATGCTTTTCTGGTATTTGTTTTTCGCATACTTTAACAATTATATTAAAAAGTTCGTTTACCGAAGTCTCCTTTTGGGTAGCTACATTATACTGACCATTTTTGCCTTTTTCAATGGCCAACAAAACTGCGTCGGCTACGTCTTTTACGTAAACAAAATCTCTGGTTTGGACTCCCTCGCCGTTAATTATTGGTTGTTGATTTCCTAAAATCTGATCAAAGAAAACTGCAACTACTCCGGCCTCTCCCCCGGGGTCTTGACGCGGCCCGTAAACATTTGAAAGACGTAAACTAACATATTTAACACCATAATGCCGATGGTAAAAATCAAGGTAATATTCAACCACCCATTTAGAAATACCGTAAGGGTAAATTGGTTGAATGGGATGATTTTCCGGTGTTGGCCTCTTTTTTGTTTCACCATACATAGCCCCACCCGAGGATAGATAGACAAACTTTTTTGTTCCGGATAATCGGCTGGCTTCCATCAAATTTATACTCCCCAAAAGATTCACTTTAGCGTCAAACTGGGGATCTATAACCGATGCTTGCAGATTTTTTTGGGCCGCTGCATGAATTACCGTCTCGAATTTTTCTGAATTGAAAAGATCATAGATTTTGTCTTTATCGGCAATATCCATCTGATAAAATGAGGCCCGGCTGTCAACATTATCCCGATTCCCGCAGGAAAGGTTATCTACCACGGAAACTTGATGATTTTCCCCGATTAGTTTATCAACAATATGTGAGCCGATGAATCCGGCACCGCCGGTAACCAGTATTTTCATATCTTAGCTTGTTTTTTTAATTTTTCGGCCATGTCTGTTTTCTCCCAGGAAAAGCCCGGTCGGCCAAAATGTCCATAGTTTGCCGTTTTGCGGTAAATAGGTCTCAGTAGATCCAATCGTTTGACTATTTCGCCCGGAATCAGAGTAAAGTTTTTTCTAATTAATCGCAGAATTCTTTTTTCGGATATTTTTCCGGTATCATAAGTATTAACCATTACTGATAACTGTTTGGTGCCCCCAATTACGTAAGCCAATTGGATCTCGCATTTGTCAGCAATACCAGCCGCCACAACGTTCTTGGCAATATACCGGGCCATATAGGCTGCTGATCGATCAACTTTGGTAGGGTCTTTGCCGGAGAAAGCTCCACCGCCATGGCCGACAATTCCACCATAGGTGTCAACAATAATCTTTCTGCCTGTACATCCCGAATCGGCCACCGGGCCACCAATAACAAAACGTCCGGTGTTATTGACATAAATCTTAGTTTTCTTATCTATCCATTTTCGGCAAGTTGGTTTTATTACATATTTTATTATGTCTTCCTTTATTTTTTTGTGGCTGACATCAGGATCATGCTGAGTAGCAACCACTATACAATCGGCTCTGGCGGGTTGACCGTTCTGATATTCCACAGTCACTTGGGTCTTTCCGTCCGGTCGCAAATAAGTCAGCGAGCCGTTACGGCGGACCAAAGACAGTCTTTTGGACAGTTGATGGGCTAGGTGAATCGGCATGGGCATATAGGAGGGTGTTTCTTTTGTGGCATACCCGGTCATCATTCCCTGATCACCTGCTCCTTGTTGAGATGACAAAGTTCTTCTGACACCCTGAGCAATATCAGCGCTTTGTTCATTGATAGAGGTTAGAACACCAACACTTTTATAATCAAAACCGTATTCCGGTTTATCGTAACCGATATCTTTCAGGACATTGCGGACGATTTTCTCCACATCCACATAAGCCTTCGTAGAGATTTCACCGGTTACAATGATAAAACCCTTGCCGCACATGGTCTCACAACCGGCTCGAGATAGACGATCCTTTCTGAGAAGCTCGTCAAGAACTGCATCTGAAATCTGGTCACAGATTTTATCTGGATGACCCTCGGTCATCGATTCGGAGGTAAAAAAATAATTTCTCTTGTTAAATTGGTCAATCATCTTTATTCAAATTAAATTTTAACTTTTTCTAAACCAATAGCTCGGCTGCCCTTCATATAATCAATTGTTCGCTGTAAACCATCTTCCAGAGAAATTATGGGAAACCAACCAATCTTTTCCTTAACTTGGGCAATGTCCGGTACTCCCTGCTTAGCCAAATAGAGAATTGGGTCCTTATGGACTATTTTTGAAGATGACCCGGAAATCTCGATAACTTTATGAGCGATATCCAATATGGTATAGACTTTGGGGCTCCCCAGGTTGAGTATTCCGGTAACCTCCGAAGTCATAAATTTGACCAATCCTTCAATCATGTCGTCAATATAACAATAGGAACTGACATTTTTGCCATCCCCGTAAATTTCTAAATCCCTGTTCTCGACAGCTGCACTGACAAAATCAGGAATCATCCTTCCATCAGTCAATTTCAGGCGCGGTCCATAAGTATTGAAAAGTCGTCCAATCTTTGTAATAATCTCGTACTTTTGTCCGTAATTTACCACTAAAGTCTCTGCGAACCGTTTGCCTTCATTATAACAACTTCTAGGGCCGACTGGATCGATAAAACCCCAATAGTCTTCTACTAAAGGCTGCTCTTCAACTGGATCACCGTAGATGGCTGAAGAGGATAAATGCAGAAATTTCGACTGATACTTGACTGCCCAATCTAGGGCATTTTTTGTCCCTTG
>JAIWBS010000064.1:0-11555 GCA_048633705.1 Pirellulales bacterium | reverse complement strand
TATTGTCGGTGTATGATTGATCATCCAACTTGTTATCCAAATTCAAGAAAAGCAGAGGAAACGCCGCTACGTATTTAGCTAATGGTGGATGTTCGGGATTTAATTCAAAGTTGGCTGTTTGCCAGTAGGCGTAACCGGAGGCCAAGTGAGTTCCTTCATCGATAGTCTGTGATTCATTAATAGCTGAGGGTGATTGCAGTAAAAACATCACTGCCAGAATCAGAGTGACTAAAAGAAACGTAATTTTTTTTGATGAAAACATTCCTTCAGAAAATATTTTTTAAAAAAAAGACAGGACGACGGATTCTGTTGATTTTTATTTTAGGAGTGATTATCAACCTTGCTTGTTGGGTGTTCCTGTTGTATAGTTTGGAGCCGACCGATCATCCAGTTCCTCTTCATTATAACATTTACTTTGGCATCGATCTAATCGGTAATTGGTACCATTTATACTTTATGCCTCTTTCCGGACTGGTGATTCTTCTGGTCAACGCCTTCCTGCTAAAAAGTTTACGCGAAAAGGAAATATTTATTAAATATGTTATAGTGGCAGCTAGCAGCTTCTGTCAACTGATTATTCTAATCGCTACTATCTTTATAGTAACGCAGACCGGTTTATGAATTTATTAGAAAATTTCGGTGTAGTCAAGATTTTTTTAATGACCTCTTTGTCATTTGTCCTGGCCATGGCTTGGACTCCTTTGATGACCCATTTTTTATACAAGTATAAAATGGGTAAGACTATCCGAGACGTAAAAAATGCTCCAATTTTCTCCCGTCTTCATAAAAAGAAATCGGGTACTCCCACTATGGGCGGTCTGATTATCTGGGTAACCGCTTTGGTCTTGGCCGTGGTTTTTTGGGCCTTAGCCCGATTTACCGATATTGAGTTGTTGGATAAGCTGAATTTTCTGACTAGACCGCAGACCTTGTTGCCTTTGGGAGCGTTAGTGGTTTCCGCTATCATTGGCTTAATAGATGATTATTTTAATACTCGCAAGATAGGGGATAACGGCGGTGGGATAAAAATGAAAGTACGTTTTATCCTTTACACCATTATTGCTATTTACGGTGCCTACTGGTTTTTTGTCAAATTGGAATGGGATTTAATCCACGTACCGTTTATCGGTAATTTCGAAATCGGTTTATGGTATATCCCGATATTCATTATTATCATTGTGGCTACTTCATTTTCAGTTAACGAAACTGATGGCCTGGATGGTTTGGCTGGAGGAGTTTTACTGTTTTCTTTTGCTGCTTACGGTATAATCGCTTTTTCCCAAGGTAAAACCGATTTGGCCACTTTCTGCGGGGTAATTGTGGGGGCTTTGCTGGCTTTTCTATGGTTCAATATACCCCCAGCCCGTTTTTTCATGGGAGATACCGGTGCCATGGGTTTAGGCGTTACCTTGGGTATTGTAGCCATGTTGACCAATTATGCTTTATTACTGCCCGTAATCGGCTTGGTTCTAGTAATTGAATCACTGTCGGTTATTATCCAGACTTGTTCAAAGAAGTTAGTCAAAAGAAAAGTATTTTTATCAACGCCGATCCATCATCATCTGGAAGCGATCGGTTGGCCGGAAAGTAAAATTGTGATGAGGTTTTGGGTAATATCCGGAGTGATGGCCGTGGTCGGTTTGGTGATTGTCTTTATGGAAAGAGGCTTAAGTTTTTAAACTCCGGCACGCGAGGTCGCGCGACCTCGCATACGATTTATATAAAAGAAGAAGACGCCGATACGGAGAAACAAAGGCGTCTTTTTGATACAAGGAATCAGTTTCTGCGGTTAATATAAATGAAAAGGGCGCCGCGTCTCATGAAATTAGACGGGCGCCCACATTGTCAATGGAGAGACTCAGTCTGTGCGTCTGTTGCCAAGAGTGATCGCATCGCGGTGGTCTCGTGATTTTTTGTCACGACGCCTTCCGCGAGCGGAACGGTAAGATCCGATAGCGATGAACAAGATGACCAGGACGACAACGCCTCCGACCAACAGCTGTTGTGGCTCCCAGTTCTCCCAGATCGGCGGCTTCTTGGGTAGGCGGACGTAGCGGTACTTAGTAACAGGTTTGTGTCCACCTCTTTTCTTGAAGCGAGCAATTGAATCGTGGACCCAAACTGGTTGTCCATCTTTGAGGATTTCCAGCCAACGATCCTGTTGGGAAAGACACTTATAGACTTCACCAGTATTGACCTTGTCGGCACGATCGAAGTTGGTTCCAGGACCACTGCGTACGTTAGCATTGCGCTTGCCCGGGCGGATGATGGCGATATTGTACCACTCGATACCTTCGTAGCTCTCGAAGTAAACACCAGTGGCCTCATCCAGACTAACTTTGTCTGGGTCCTTGGCCAGAGGGAGAAGTTCGGGGTAAGTGAGATCGCCATCGATCTTGGTCAGTGTTGCCCCGGGGCTGCCAGGACCTCCCGGAGTCGGTGACTGTACAGCCAGGGTTGGGCTGACCATCAGGATGATAGCCAGCAGACACAGGATCCAAATTGACCATCTCATGGTGGTTTTCCTCCTTTCCACCGGTTTAGGCCGTGATTCCCATCAACTTAGAATGAACGATAAGTATTTTATCTTAGCAATCAGGCGGTATTTGTCAACCCTGTCCCGTGACCGCGGGACAAGATCAATAGTCTAGAAAAAAACCCCAAATTCTGGTATAATCCAATGTACAATGGGTTTAATTGACTTCAAAAACAAAAAGGTAGTATTAATGGGCTTGGGTCTTTTGGGAGGTGGCCTGGGTACAGCAAAATATCTGGCTAAATCTGGAGCCAGCCTTTTAATTACTGACTTAAAGACCAGGCAGGAATTGAAGGAATCTTTAAAAGAACTGAAGAAATTTAAGAATATTCAGTATGTTTTGGGCAGGCATCGTAAAGAAGATTTTAAACGGGCGGATCTGATAGTAAAGAATCCTGGGGTTTCTAACAATTCTCCTTATTTAAAAGTTGCCAAGCAAAATAATATCCCGATTGAAACTGATACCAGTCTTTTCTTTTTGATGAATAAAGGGCCGGTGATCGGTATAACCGGTTCTAAAGGTAAATCAACCACTGCCACTTTAGTCTATAAAATTTTTCAGGCAGCTAACCGTAAGCCGGTTTTGGCCGGCAACATCCGTGTTTCAGCCTTATCACACTTATCTAGGATAGAAAAAAGCACTCCCGTTGTTTTGGAATTATCCAGCTGGCAGCTGAACAGTCTAAAAAAATATCAGGCGGGACCATACATTTCAGTAATCACCAACATCTTCGGTGAGCATTTAAATCGTTACCGTAATATTGAACAATACATAAAAGACAAAAAAATTATTTTTCAAAATCAGACCGAATCGGATTATGCGGTATTAAATTATGATAATCAGATTACAAAAAAACTGGGCCAAGAAGTGATCTGCCAACGTTTTTGGTTTTCTAAAAGAAACCTAAACGAACAAAACGGCTGTTTTGTTAAGTCGGATAATATTGTTTTCCGCAAACAGGGTAGAGAAGAAACAGTTATAAAAGTAAAAGAACTTAAAATCCCAGGTCAGCATAATTTGGAAAATGTCTTGTCGGCAGTTTGTGTAGCTAGAATTTACGGGGTGAGTACAAAAAGTGTTCAAACCGCTGTCAGGAATTTTAAGGGGATCAAAGACCGTTTGGAATTAATCAGAAGACATAAAGACATCAAATTTTATAACGATACTACTGCTACCCATCCCGAAGCAGTGATAGCGGCTTTGGATTCTTTTGCCCAGAAGGTGATTCTCATTGCCGGTGGGGCTGATAAGAAATTAGATTTTGCCGCTTTAGCTAAAAAGATAAAAAGCAAAACCAAGTTTTTAATCGTCTTCAAAGGAAATGCCAGCCAAAAATTATTAACTGAGCTGGCCAAAATAGAATTTAAACAATTAGTTATAGTTGATTCAATGAGCAAAGCAATAAAAGCTGCCAAGTTTATTGCAGTACCCGATGATATTGTTTTACTATCACCTGGTGCCGCTTCTTTTAATATGTTTGTTAATGAGTTTGATCGGGGAGAACAGTTCAACAAATGCGTAGCCGACCTAAAATAAAAAAATCAGACGGGCATAAACCAGATTATCTTTTAATAAGTGTTGTTTTAGCTATTGTCATTTTTGGTTTGATTATGTTGTCCTCGGCTAGTTCAGTAGTTTCTTTCCAGAAGTATGGTGACCCTAATTATTATTTAAAACACCAGTTTTTAGTAGGAGTTTTGGTGGGAATAGTTGGTTTTTTAATTGTTTCCAAGATAGACTATCGACTCTGGCGTAAACTGTCTTTGATGCTACTGGTTTTTACCATTATTTTACTGGTTTTTGTTTTTATACCTGGTGTTGGTTTTGGCTACGGAGGTGCCAACAGATGGATTGGGATATTCGGCTACACTTTTCAGCCTTCAGAATTGGCTAAATTAACCTTCATTTTGTATTTGGCTGCCTTGTTGGAAAAGAAAGGAGAAGGAGTCAAGGATTTTAAGCACGGGCTATTGACTTTTGTTTTCTTATTAGGGATAGTAGCTGGATTGATACTTTTACAGCCTGATATGGGCACTATGCTTTCTTTAGTTGTTTCTTCTATTGCAGTTTTCTTTGTGGCTGGTGCCGCTTGGTCACATCTGGCCTTAATCGGTTTAGGGGGAACAGGCTTAATCTTTTTGTTAATAAAGATGGCTCCTTATCGAGCGGCTCGTTTAACTATCTTTTTAAACCCGGAAATTGATCCGCAAGGGATTGGCTATCATATTAATCAAGCTTTGCTGGCTATCGGCTCAGGCGGAATATTTGGTTTGGGTTTGGGCTACTCCAGACAAAAGTTTAATTACCTGCCGGAAGTAGCAGGTGATTCTATATTCGCTGTGATTGCTGAAGAGCTGGGCTTAATTTTTAGTATTTTATTAATTGGCCTTTTTATTATGTTGATGTTAAGGGGTTACAAAATCGCCCGTAGTGCTCCGGATACATTTTCCAAATTGGTGGCAACAGGCATCACTTCCTGGTTTGTCTTTCAAGCTTTTGTCAATATCGGTACTATGCTATCAATTTTGCCCTTGACCGGTATCCCCCTGCCGTTTATCAGTTACGGCAGTTCAGCTCTAACCATTTCTTTAATTGCTTTTGGTGTTTTGATCAATATTTCCCGTTATACCAAGCAAAAATCAAGTGGATCGAAATCTAAGGGTTTACTAATAAAAAAAGGTCTAATATAGTAAGAATATGAAAGTCTGTTTAACGGGAGGAGGCACAGGAGGGTCGGTTACACCTTTAGTGGCCCTGCAGCAGGAAATCAAGAATCGGGATAAAACTGCTGAATTTATTTTAATTGGCGGAAAGACCGGTCCGGAAAAGAACCTGGCTAAGCAATATCGGATACCTTTTAAACCAATCGATGCTGGTAAACTGCGTCGTTATTTTTCTTTGAACAATTTCACTGATATGGTAAAAACAACCCAAGGTTATTTTCAAGCTCGGCAGATTTTAAAGAAACACCAGCCGGAAGTGATACTATCCGCTGGCAGCTATGTAGCTGTTCCGGTAGTTATGGCTGGCCGAGAAATGAGAATAAAAACTTTTGTTCACCAACAGGATTATCAAAAAGGTTTGGCTAATCGCCTGATGTCGCCTTTGGCCAATAAAATCACGGTAACTTTCCGCAAGTCATTACGGGATTTTCCCAAATATAAAACCGTACTTACCGGTAATCCAATACGCCAGGAAATCTTCATGGGTAGTAAAGAACAGGCCCGACAGCAGTTTATGCTAGAGCCGAAACTCCCCACCCTAATGGTGATTGGTGGAGGAACCGGAGCGATGGCTTTAAATAAATTGGTTGCCGGATCCCTGGATAGCTTGCTCAAGTTTTGCCAAGTTGTTCACGTATCTGGTTCAGGCAAAATAATTAGCTATAAAGATAAGCGGTATCACGGTTTTGAATTTTTGGGAGAAGACTTAAAAGATGTTTATCAAATTGCTGATTTGGTGCTGACCAGAGCTGGCATGGGAGTTTTAAGTGAATTGGCTGCTTTAGGCAAGCCAACGATTATCATCCCTTATCCCAAGAGTCACCAAGTTGATAATGCCAAAATGTTTGAAGATGCAGCAATTGTTTTTAAACAGGATAGTCTCAATCCCCAAAAGCTGTTAGCGGTTACCAAAGAGCTAATCTTCAATCGGGACAAATTATCATTTTTGTCAAAATCGATTAGACAGGTATTGCCCCAAAAAGCCGCCCAAAAGATAGTTGATTTAATATGGCAGGAGCTAGCATGAATTTAGATAAAATAATTAATATCCATTTTATCGGGATCGGTGGTATTGGCATTTCAGCTATTGCCAGAATGATGCTGGAACTTGGAAAACAGGTGGCAGGTTCCGACCAGGTTGATTCTGCCATTATTACTGATTTAAAAAAGTTGGGAGCCAGTATTCAAATTGGCCACCATCAGGAAAATATATCAAAAGACACAGATTTGGTTATTTATTCTGTAGCAGTCCCTAAAGATAATCCCGAAATCATAATGGCTGAGCAGGCTGGCTTAACAATTTTAAGTTATCCGCAAGCCCTAGGTGAGATTATAAAAGATAAAATGGGCATTGCTGTATCAGGGACTAACGGCAAGACCACAGTGGCAGCCATGATCGGTTTGATTTTAACCAAAGCTAATCTTGATCCAACTATCATGGTGGGCAGCAATATTGAACAATTGGCTGGCAATTTTCGCTCGGGCCAATCCGATTATGTAGTAGTTGAGGCTTGTGAATACCGAGCTCATATGCTTCATCTAGAACCCAAGTCAATAGTCCTGACAAATATTGAAGAGGATCATCTGGATTTTTATAAAGATTTGGCTGACATTCAAAACCATTTTCAGCGGTTCGTGGATAAATTAGATTCTGATGGACTGTTAGTGATTAATAATGATGATGAACAATCAGCTTTATTAAAAAAACCGGATTGTCAGATTGTTACATATGGTATAAAAAATAAAGCTGACCTAATGGCTAAAGATATTCAGATTAAAGATAGAAAGCAAAGATTTAATCTAGTTTGGCGGGGTAAAGATTTAGGGGAATTTGAACTATTATTACCCGCCCGTTTCAGTGTTTATAATTGTTTAGCAGCCACTGCCCTGTGTTTGACTCTGGGGGTATCAACTGATATTCTTAAAAACTTCTTCCAGGAGTTTAGGGGTCTGTGGCGCCGTTTTGAAAAGATTGGAGAGATAAACCAGGTGGAAGTATATTCTGACTACTCCCATCATCCCACCGCTATTGAGGAAACAATAAGAGGTTTTAAAGAGTTTTATCCGAGCAAAAGACTGGTGGTTGCTTTCCAACCCCATCAACATGCTAGAACAAAAACTTTGTTCAACAAATTTATCAAGTCTTTTGACCAAGCTGATTTATTGATCCTCAATGAGATCTATAGTGTTCCTGGACGGGAACAAACTCAATACCAAGATGTTAGTTCGCAGGATTTAGTTAAAGAAATTAAAAAAAGAAACAGAGAAGTAATTTACACGGCTACCTTAGGGGAAACGAAAGAACGAATATTGAAAATCATTAAGCCCGATGACATTTTGTTGATTATGGGTGCCGGAGATATATTCAAAATTGGGAAAGAATTAATAAATAGTAAATGAAAGATATAGTCAAGAAAAAATTACCAGAGGTAAAAGAAGGTGAATTATTATCTAAGTACACCACTTTTAAAATTGGCGGACCGGCCAAGTATTTTTACCCGGCTCAAAACAATGAACAGTTGATTGAGGCAGTTAAGATAGCTCAAGAAATAAAACTGCCATATTTAATATTGAGTGGTGGATCTAATATTTTAATTTCGGATCGAGGTTTTGACGGGTTAGTGATAAAAGCTCAAAATTCCGGACTCAAAGTCCAAAATGATGAAATTGAAGTCGACTCCGGGGTAATGTTAAACAAATTAGTGGGGGAGTGTACCAAAAACGGATTATCCGGTTTGGAATGGGCAGCCGGAGTACCCGGTACTGTAGGGGGAGCGATTCGGGGCAATGCCGGAGCCAAGGAGGGGGAGATGAAAGATATTGTAGAATGGGTGGAGGTTTTGCATGAGGGGTCACAAATTAGATTAAAAAACCGAGATTGCCAATTTAAATACCGCCATAGTCTCTTTAAAAACAATAATGATTACTTAATAGTTTCGGCTGGACTTAAACTAAAGTCAGCTGACAAAGACGCCATTCAGAAAAAAGTAAATGAATTTATAAACCAGCGTCAAGAATCCCAACCCTATGATTTTCCGTCAGCCGGTTGTATATTCAAAAATCCGGAAGGGGATAGCGCTGGTCGTTTAATCGACCAAGCCGGTTTAAAAGGCAAAAGAATCGGAGACGCCCAGGTTTCGGATAAACACGCTAATTTTATTGTCAATTTAGGCCAGGCCAAAGCCGAACATGTTGTAATGTTGATTAGCCTGATTAAACAGAAAATCAGAACAGACAATAACATACAATTAGAGGAGGAAATTGGATATATTGGCTTTTAACTATTGAACAGAAGTCAATTTTCTGATAAGCTTTTAGCACATAAGTTTATTTTTTATGAGTATAATTGGTAAAATATTCGGTGATCCCAATAAAAAGGAGTTAGACAAACTCCAGCCTTTGGTTGAAAAGATTAATTCTTTGGAAAAAAAGTTTGAAGGTTTTTCAGATGACCACTTAAGGAAACAGACCGAGGAATTCAAAAAACTACTTAAAGATAAACCAGAAGAAGTTGACAATATCCTGCCGGAAGCTTTTGCCATGGTCAGAGAAGCAGCTAAGCGGACTATCAAACAGAGGCATTATGACGTACAGTTGCTGGCCGGGATTGTCTTGCACCAAGGACGGATAACCGAAATGAAGACCGGGGAAGGTAAAACTTTAGCCGCTACCTTGCCGGTGTTTCTAAATGCCTTATCAGGCAAAAGTGTCCACGTAGTGACGGTTAATGATTATCTGGCTAGAAGGGATTCTGTTTGGATGGGCCAGATTTACCATCACTTAGGCTTGTCAGTAGCCAGTATCCAGCACGAGTCAGCTTTTTTGTATGATCCAGCAGCCACCAAGAAGGAAATTAATGAAATGGCTTTAGTCAAAGTTGATATTGATAATTTAAAGCCAGTTTCCAGAAAAGAAGCTTACGAGGCTGATATTACCTATGGAACAAATAATGAGTTTGGTTTTGATTATCTTCGAGATAACATGGCTCCTTCGCAGGAAAGGCAAGTTCAAAGAAATCTGCATTACGCTATAGTTGATGAAGTAGACAGCATTCTGATTGACGAAGCCAGAACACCTTTAATAATTTCTTCTCCCGGAGTTGAGTCAACATCCAAATATTATCAATTTGCCCGTTTAGTTACTCAATTGGAAGAAGATGTTCATTATAATATCGATGAAAAAATGCGGGCAGCTACTTTTTCCGAAGGCGGACAGGACAAAATTGCCAGTCTCTTAAACAATGATCCTTGGAAAGAAAACCACTGGGATGATATCCATCATATGGAACAAGCTCTTAAAGCGGAAACTCTTTTTAAGCGAGACAAAGATTATGTAGTTAAAGATGGAGAAATAATTATAATCGATGAATTTACCGGCCGGTTGATGTTTGGCCGCCGCTATTCTGAAGGTTTGCACCAAGCTATTGAAGCTAAAGAAAACGTGGATATCAAACAAGAGAGTGTAACCATGGCCACTATTACTTTTCAGAACTATTTTAGGATGTATAAAAAATTATCCGGTATGACTGGTACGGCGGCTACTGAAGCGGAGGAATTTTCTAAAATATACAAATTAGATGTTTTGATTATACCTACCAATGAACCGCTGATTAGAAAAGACAACACAGACAAAATTTTCAAAACCGAAGATGCTAAATACCAAGCGGTAATTGAAGAAATTAAGGAGCACTATAAATCCGGCCAGCCGGTCTTGGTTGGAACTATTTCTATTGAGAGAAATGAATACTTAGGTTCTCTTTTAAAAAAAGCCGGTATTCCCCATCAGTTGTTGAATGCCAAGCAGCACGAAAAAGAAGCTCAGATAATCGCCCAGGCTGGTCGATTTGGAGCAGTGACGGTAGCTACTAATATGGCCGGTCGAGGAGTGGATATAGTGCTAGGAGGTAATCCGCCTGATTTCGAGGAATCCGAGAAAGTTAAGAAGGTAGGTGGATTGGCGGTAATTGGCACAGAACGGCATGAAGCAAGACGGATTGATAATCAATTGCGAGGACGTTCCGGCCGCCAAGGTGATCCAGGCAACACCCGCTTTTATGCTTCTTTGGAAGATGATTTGATGAGAATTTTCGGTTCGGACCGAATCAAGACAGTGATGACCCGGCTTGGCGTGCCCGATGATATGCCAATCGAGCATGGCATGATTTCCAAATCGATTGAAACAGCCCAAAAAAAAGTGGAAGGACACAATTTTGACATCAGAAAACATTTAGTGGAATACGATGATGTGATTAATAAGCACCGTGAAGTTGTTTACGGCCGTCGTCAGAAGCTAATATCGGCAAAGAACCAAGGTGACGACCTCAAAAAGGAAATTTTAAAAATAATCGATGAAGAAATTGAGCAAGTGGTTTCTTTTCACACCTCAGCAGAAGATGAAAAAACTTGGAATTTGGATGAAATTTTTGAAGTAACGGATACCATTTTTCCTATTAATATTAAGGATAGGATCAAACTGGAAGATATTAGAGGCAAGGCTGGAGATAAGATGCAGGATGCCAAAAGCCGAACCAGAATCATTGAACACTTGAGCAGTTTAGCTCATCAGCAGTATGAAGTATTAGAAGAGAAAATTATTAACAACGCACCGCCTCAATTTAAACAAGGAGATCCAAGAGTCATGCGGGAAATTGAAAGAGCTATGCTCTTAAGGTCAATTGATACATTATGGGTAGAACATATTGATATGATGGATTATTTAAGAACAGGAATCGGCCTCAGGGGCTACGGTCAAGCAGATCCTTTGGTGGAATACAAAAAAGAAGCCTACACTATGTTTACTTCCCTTATGAATAACATCAACCGTCAGGTAGCTTACGGCATCTACAAAGTCGGAATTGCCCAAGATCAAGATAGAGAGCAAAGGAAGATGGTGTACAGCGCTCCCTCAAAGACTATGGCTGATGCCACAAAACCGGCTGCTTTTGTCGCCCAGGATGATTCTAATCAGCCTGCCCCTCAGGCAAAGCCCGATCAGATTAAATCTCGCCCCAAAGACGCCTCTGGTAAAAAGGTGGGACGCAACGACCCTTGCCCTTGCGGTTCCGGTAAGAAATACAAAAAGTGCTGCGGGAAATAAAGTGAAAAGTTAAAAGTAAAAAGGTAAAGCTACAACTAAAAAGTAAAAAGATTACTTTTTCTTGAGTTGTGGTTTTTAGTTTTAAGCTTTAAGTTTCTAAGTAATCCCTCTTGACTTTTTCCAAAAAATGTGCTAGTATTATAGTGTTGTTCCTTAAATTAGGAAACAAAAACAAAAACAAAAGGACAGGCTAGGAGTC
>JAIWBS010000063.1:0-15577 GCA_048633705.1 Pirellulales bacterium | reverse complement strand
GTACTTTTCAACGAATCTTAGCTTCAGCTTATAAAAAAATGAGCCAAGCCATAATTGAAGGAAAAGCAATTAGAATTATTAAGAAATAATTTATGAAAGTTTTAAAATTTGGGGCAGTTTGGTGTGCCGGCTGCCTGGTAATGAAACCAAGATGGGAAGAAATTGAAAAAGAATTGGATTGGTTGGAAACTGAATATATTGATGTTGACGAAAAACCAGAATATGTTAAGAATAATAATATTACTGATTATCCCTGCTTTATTTTTTTAGACAAATCTGGCAAGGAATTTAAGAGAATTTATGGGGAAGTGGACAAAAAAGAATTAATCTCGATAATCGAGAACAATAAGGATAAATAAAATGCCCAGATTTAGATACCTATTAGCAGTAGTTTTTTTAACCTTAATTTTTCAGGTAACCCCGGCTTTAGCTCAACAGGTTAATGTTCATTTTTTCTATGGTGAGGGCTGTCCGCATTGTGGCAAAGAAGAAGCGTTTTTGGATAAGTTAGAACAAGAAAGAGATGACGTAAATATTTTTCGCTATGAAATTTATCATAATTCAGACAATGCTAATTTGTTGCAGAAAGTAGGTCAAGCTTTAGACGCTGATGTCAGGGGAGTGCCAGTAGTTTTTATTCAGGATGAGTACGTGGGAGGATTTTTAAACGAAGAGGTAACTGGTCAGCAAATCATTGCCAGTATCGAAAAATGTAAAACCGGGCAATGCACCAACCAAATAGCTGAAGTAATTGGAGGGATTGATCAGAATGATGATGATCAGTCAACCGGAAATTATTCTTCTATGCTGATCTGGTCCGGCGCCACCTTAGTTTTTATTATTGGATTTGCCATTTATAAAGGTAGACGATGAAAAAAAATTATAAATTAATATTATTTTCTTTACTAGCAATACTAAGCCTGTTCTTATTATCCGGCCAATCAGCAGCAGCTCAGGAATTAACAGAAATACCCAAGACATTAAATCTACCATTCATCGGTGAGTTTGAGACAGCTTCAGTTTCTCTACCAATTTTAACAATTCTTTTTGGAGCACTTGATGGCTTTAATCCCTGCGCCATGTGGGTGTTGTTGTTTTTGATCAGCTTGCTGCTGAATATGAAAGACCGGAAGAGAATGTGGATTCTTGGTTCTGCTTTTATTGTTACCTCCGCTTTCGTTTATTTTTTATTTATGGTTGCCTGGCTGAATCTATTAATTTTTCTGGGATTTCTTAAATGGGTGAGGATAGTAATCGGCTTGGTGGCCTTAGCTTCTGCCTTTTATAATCTAAAAAAATGGTACGAAAACCGGCCCGGATGTCCCGCCGCTAAAAATGAGAAAAGACGGAAGATTTTCGAAAAAATCAGAAATATTGTTGGCAGAAAACAATTCTTGCTTGCTTTAGGTGGGATAATCCTATTGGCTTTTGCCGTAAATTTAGTAGAAGTACTTTGTTCGGCTGGTTTGCCCGTTGTTTACACTCAAATATTAACCCTGAATAACATCCCCAGTGGACAATATTATCTTTACTTACTTTTATACATTTTAGTTTTCCTATTAGATGATTTAATAATATTTATTGTGGCTATGGTTACTCTAAGGGCAGTAGGGTTAACATCGAAATATACCCGGGCTTCTGCCTTGATCGGGGGAGTATTAATGTTGTTAATTGGATTGTTGATGATATTTAAGCCAGCTTGGTTGATGTTTTAGTAACTAGCTAATCTTAGTAAATATTTATGGCAGAGCTAACTAACGAACAACTTATCCGAAAAGCAACAGAAGTGGCTAAACCGCACAAATCTTCGGAAGATGCCACGATTGGTGAAGTTGGCTGTGCCTTAATTTCTACTAAGAACAATCTTTATCTGGGAGTGAGTATAGATGCTAATTGTGGTGTTGGTTTTTGTGCAGAACATAGTGCGATTGCCAGTATGGTTTTAAATCAAGAATATAAAATTCGGAAAATCGTTGCAGTTACTGATAGCGGAGTGATTTTACCACCTTGTGGAAGATGTAGAGAGTTCATGTACCAAATCAACAAGGGAAATTATGATTCTGAAATTGTTCTCGATAAAGACAGAATCGTTAGATTAAAAGACCTTTTACCTGAGCCCTGGCAAAAAAAATCTCATTAATAACCTCCTTGGCCATTATTGAACCGGAATGGTTAATGCTTAGTTGATTTTTTCTTAAAAATCTGGTATAATTAGGAAGTAAACAAAAATAAAAATAAACATTTGGAGAATGACTAGAAAGTCTCTAATAATTTTATTATTAGCTTTACTGCTAGGATCGGTTCCTCTTTTAGTCGATGAGGAACTTTTTCAATTAGATGAAAGAATCCGGGGTTCTCAAGTTCAGCTTACCCAGTCAATTATCGGTATTTTTGATCATCTGGAAGTCAAAGGAATTACTGACCCAATTACCGCTGGCCAATATAGTAACGTAACGGTAGAAGCCATAAACTCCAGCGGCGGTTTGCACTGCCCTTACGAAGAAACTATTCATTTTACTACCACTGATCCTCATCCTCTGGTTGTTTTACCGGGTGATTATACATTTGTTAAGATTGCTGATTGTGGCATCCATACTTTTTTAAACAGCATTAGATTAGTCACCGTTGGAGAACAGACTGTGACAGTCACCGAAGTAGGCAATCCGGCTGTTACTGCCTCTCAAACCAATATAACTGTTTTACCCGGCCCGGTGGCTGATATTAGTTTAGCAGCTAGTGTCCTGACATTGACTGCCAATGGCAGTGACACCTCTACTATCACTGCTACTTTAATTGACCAATTTGGCAATGACGTGGCTGATGGGACCACGGTTACTTTCTCGATTGAATCTGGTTCTGGGTCTTTATCTTCCAATACAGCAACCACCACGTCAGGTCAAGCCCAAGTTACTTACACAGCTGGAACAACCTCAGGCACTGTTACGATTAAAGTATTAAGCGGCTCTGTGTCTGAAACGGTAAATTTAACTCTCAATCCAGGACCGGCTACTCATTTACAGGTAAGCGGAATAACTGATCCCATAACAGCCGGAGATTCCAGTGATGTTGTAGTGACAGCCCTAGATAGTAATAACAATGTGGCCACTTCTTATATCGGAACTGTAAATTTTAGCTCAGACTGTTTAAATGTTACATTGCCGAATAATTATAATTTCCAAGTAAGCGATTTTGGCACTCACACATTTTCTGGTAAAGTCGCCCTTTATACAGTGGGGATTTATGCGGTAACAGCTGCTGATGTTACTCACCCCTCGATTGTCGGCAGCCAAACTAATATTGACGTTACGGCTGGTCAACAGACAGGGATAATCACCGCTTCGGGCCATGACGGTAATGTTGGGGATGATATTACTATTACTTCCTCGGTGGTTAAGGATGCCACTAATAATTTGGTATCAGGGGTGACAGTCACTTTTAACGTTACTAAATCAGATAGCACGGTTGTAACATTGACTGGCACTACCAATAGTTCAGGGATAGCTTCGGTAACTTTACCAGGCGCCCAGACAAATTTAGCTGGAGCGTATTCAGTAACTGCTTCAGCATCCAATATGACAACCGGGGTAGCCACTACTTTTACTATTACTTCTCCAATTACTCCGCCAGCTGCTACCCATTTTAGAGTAGAAGGCATTATCGATCCAATAAATGCCGGACAAACCAGTCAGGTAATTGTTGCCGCTTTAGATAGTGGTAATAATGTAGTTACTAATTACACCGGCACGATTACTTTTACTTCGGATTGTACAAACACCACTCTTCCTGGCAATTATACTTTTACTGGTTCTGATGCTGGCACTCATACTTTTCCCGGCAGTGTGTCGTTTATTACCACGGGCGTTTGTGCAGTAATAGCCACTGATGTTACGCATCCCTCTATTACTGGTGGACAAACAGATATTGATGTGATAGCCGCCCAGCCAACAGGGATAATTACCGCTTCCGGTCATGATGGTCAGATAAGAGATAATATTACTATTGCTTCTTCCAAAGTAGCTGATGCTTATGGTAATGCAGCGGCTGGGATACTAGTTACATTTTTAATAACAAAACCAGATAGTTCTATAGTTTCTTTGACTGGTATAACTGATGCGGCTGGCGTGGCTACAATTATTATGTCAGGTAGTGAAACTAGTTTAGAAGGTGTTTATAGTGTAACAGCCGCTGCTGACTACATGACAACCGGAGCGGCTACCACTTTTACAATTTCAGCAGTTGTGACAGTGCCAGTAGCCGCTCATTTAGAAGTTAAAGACATTAAAGACCCAATTACAGCTGGCCAATCCAGTAAAGTTACTGTGATTGCCCGAGATAATTCTAATAACGTCGTTACTGATTATTCTGGCACAATTACTTTTTCATCAGATTGTACTAACAATATTTTGCCAGGGAATTATACTTTTACTGCATCAGATAGTGGCACCCACACTTTTTTTAGCAGCGTCATTTTCTATACAACTGGGGTTTGTTCGGTAACTGCAACGGATGTGACACATTCCTCAATTACAGGTAGTCAAACCGACATTGATGTTATTTCCGGCAGGCAACTGGGTATTATTACCGCCTCAGGTCATGATGGCCAAGTGGGGGATAATATTACCATATCTTCATCAGCAGTTACCGATATTTACGGCAATAAGGTGGCTGGGGTCACAGTTACTTCTTACATTTTCAAACCGAACGGCCGGGCAGTTATTTTAAGGGAGGAGACTAATGAATTGGGCATAGCTACAGCAATTTTATCAGGGGAGGAAACCGATCTAGTTGGTGATTATCGGGTAACCGCATATGCTCTCAATATGATAACTGGAAAAGCTACTACTTTTAAGATTATTGAAGAACTTTATGGAATTCCACCACCAACAATTACTCAACCTGCTTACGATGGTCAAATATTTGATACAGAATGGATTACCATAAAAGGTATTGCTGTTCCTGAGGTAAAAATTAATGTAAAAATATTTCTGGAAGATCAGTTGCTATACGAACTAATCACCGAATCTGATAAAAGAGGTAATTGGCAAGTGGACATTCCAGAAGCGCTTAAAAATGGTCAATACAAAACAACAGCCAAGGCGATTGATCAAGAGGGGACAGCAAGTGAATGGTCAGATGAAGTTGGGTTCGTGGTTGAAGCTCCTGTTCCCCCGACAACTTGGCAGAAAATCAAAGAAGTGTGGGATAATCCTGATCTTCCCCTGCTAGACAAGATTAAGCAAACTATTAAGCAGAGTCCAGATTTATTGAAAGAGTTAATTGAACTGTTAAGAGAATCTTTACCTCACTTAGTTGAAATTACAGTTTTCGTTCTGATCGTCATATTCTTTCTAATTGGATTGATATTGCTATTAAATAGCTTGTTAACTTGGCTGGATATTCCCTGGTGGCTTTGGGGATCATGGTTGGTGATCTGGGCTTTGATTAAAAAGAAAAAGAGAAATTACTGGGGAGTTGTTTATGATAGTCATACCAAAAAACCTCTGGCACGGGTATTAGTGAAAATTACCAATACTCTATCCGGTAAGGTTTACCGTACTATTTCCGATTCAGAAGGTAAGTACGGATTCTTTGTTGAACAAGGAACCTACGGCTTATCGGCCAAAAAACTCGATTATTTGTTTCCTTCGAAGTATCTTCAACAACATCCAAAAAGAGGATACCCCCATAGCAATACCGGAGCGGTAGTGGAAGTAAAAAGTGATAGAAAAACTTATCTCAATGTCCCTTTGGATGACAAGAACCCAGCAGCCAAGAAAATTAAAAATAATCTCTACCACTTGGCTTTGACTATTTTGATAGTTAATTCTGTACTTAACTTCTTATCAATATTGATTTGGCCCAAAGCCTCAGTTTTGATGATATTTGTTGTTCAAGCAGGAATAATTATCAGCTTGGCCATAGAGAAGTTAAAAAGAAAAAGATATTGGGGAGTAGTTCTGGACAGCCAGAAAAAGCTGCCCAGAGATAAAGCTAATGTAATTATCTTAGATCTGTCCGGGCAGAAAGTTGAAAAGGCAATTAATACCAATCAAGTGGGTTTCTTTTTCTTCAATTTAAAAGAGGGTAAATATCAAGTGCACGTAGAGGAACCTGGTTTTCAGTTATTTCAGTTATGCTTAACAGTACCTGAGGATAAAAAGAAGTTGCTCAGTTTAGATATCTTTTTGCACCAGTAGTAATATTACTTTTCCACGGAATGATTTTTATCTTTAGCAACTCCTTTTTTATTTGCTTATAGTTATTAATTTTTTTGCCAAATCATTTTGACTTAGAGTATTATTTTTGATAATCTTATATAACATGGTAATCCAAACAAAAAATTTAACCAAGTATTACGGCAAGACCAGAGGTATCGAAGATCTTACTTTGCAAGTGAACGAAGGAGAGATTTTCGGTTTTTTGGGACCCAACGGAGCCGGCAAAACGACTACTATTAGATTGTTAACCGGGTTTCTGAAGCCAAACAGAGGTTCTGCTACCATTTTTGGTTTGGATGTGCAAAAGGATAAAGATGTCGTGGAGATAAAAAAAGAAATCGGTTTAGTGCCGGGAGACGTGCGGTTATTCAAAAAAATGAAGGGTATTGAACTGATTAACTACATAAGTAAGCTGCGACCGGGCAAAAAACCTATGAGAGAAGAATTAATTAAGAGATTAGAGTTTGATCCCAATATCAAAATAAAAGCCTACTCCAAAGGTAACAAACAGAAGTTAGCCATAATTTTAGCCATGATGCACCAACCTAAATTATTGGTTTTAGATGAACCGACCAGCGGTCTTGATCCTCTGATGCAGCAGGAAATTTATAAAATATTAAAAGAGTTTAAACAAAAAGGAAATACCGTATTTTTGTCTTCCCATTTTTTGCCAGAGATCGACCGGGTATGCGATCGGGTGGGGATAGTAAGGGGTGGACGTTTAGTTTCCATTGAGACAATTGAAGGATTGAGAAACAAAACAGTACGCCACCTAGATGTTCATTTTGAACAGGAAATAAATCCTCAAGAATTTCAGGTTCTATCGCAGGTGATTGAGGTTAAGAAAATTAACAGCTATTGGCGAATTTCAGTTCAAGGCGAAATTGATAGTTTAATTAAAAAGATCACCCAGCATAAAGTTAAGGATTTAATATTCAACCAGGCTTCTTTGGAAGATTTCTTTATGGATTTTTATAAACAATAGTATGTTAACAGTAATACTAAAATCTATTAAGTTGCGTCGGGTAAGCATTATCGTTTTTGCTTTGGTAATTTTTGGCTACACTATGTTGATTGGCAGCTTTTTTCCAACTATCAGGGAAAACGCTGATCAATTCGCTGAATTAATGGAAGCCTATCCAGAAAATCTTATGGCTTTTTTCGGAGGCGACATGATGGAATTTATGACTTTTGAAGGAGTTATGAGTTTGGAATATTACAATTTTGTTTGGGTGTTTATTGTTGGAGGTTTAGCCATTTCTTTTGCTACGGCCTCAATAGCCCAAGAAAACGAAAAGGGAACTTTGGAATTAATGCTCTGGCAGCCGATTTCTCGGATTAAATACTTGTCGGCCAAGGTAATCACTTTGATTATAATTATGCTGATCATGACCCTTGTCACTGTAGTTGGCACTTTTGCCTCAGCTTCATCGGTTGAGGTTGAACTTAATCGAGATGCCTATTGGATTTGGGCAGTGGATGGTTTTCTGTTAATGTTGGCTTTCGGCGGTATTTCCTTTTTACTGTCAGTAATCTTTAGTGAAAGAGGAAGGGCCAATTTAATTGCTATCACTTTTCTGATCGTTTCTTATGTATTGAATTCTTTAGCGGAGATAATTGATAAAATTAAAGATTTCGAATGGCTTAGCTTGTTTAATTATTACAATCCCCAGGAAATCTTGAGAACCGGTGAGTGGCCGGTAAAATCAATAATAATATTTTCTGCAGTTTTTGTTGTTTCGATTGTTATGGCAATCATATTATTTAGAAAGAAAAATATCGCTGTATAAATATGAAACCAGTTATCAACAGGAATAAATGCGTTGGTTGCGGCACCTGCGAAGCACTTTGTCCGGATGTTTTTAAAATGGGAGATGATGGAATAGCAAAAGTAATCGATCCCAAGGGCTGTGAGGACAACGGTTGCGATTGCCAGTCTGTCAAAGACAGTTGTCCAGAAGGCGCAATCAGTATAAAATAATCAAAACAAAAAAATCCAACTGATTTTAGGATAGGATTTTTTAGTTAGGCCGATAAAATGATTTGAATGAAAAGGAAAATACTTAAAAGTAGCTGAAAAGCAAGACCCAATCGAGTAGACATTCTTTTTCTAAAGGGGTTATGGAATATTTCGTGGAAAATATTATGCCTGATTAAAAAAGCTTTGATCGGGTTAGTTTTTTGAGTTAGTTGTTTTAGGGAGTGATGGCCGCTGAGTAAATAAGAACCGGGTGGACCAATCACATTGGCAAAAACATCAGGTAGGACACTACCTATTACTCCAGCTAATAGGATGGAAAGTTGAGGTAGATCCACTTTGAAAAGGAGAAAAACAGTAAAAAGTGATAAAACAATAACATCGATTAAGATGACCATTAAAGTCCTTTTGGTTTTGTTGCGGAGATTCATCCATTCGGAAATATATTCGTCACCATGAGGAATAATATCCAGGATAAAGTGAAAAAGAAAACCAATCAAAAAAGCCCAGGCAGGGTGTCCAACTTTTTGGCTGATAAAGACGCCCGCTAGGGCATGACCGGTTAAAAACATATTTTTATTTGGTACCAGGGGCGGGACTTGAACCCGCGGCCTAAGGCTTATGAGTCCTTCGCTCTACCGACTGAGCTACCCTGGCAAATGTTATTTAAAGAAAATAGTTTTTTGGTTGCGGGGGCCGGATTCGAACCGGCGATCCCGCATACGCGGGATTATGAGTCTGACAAGCAACCTTGAAAGTGTATATATTTTAAAGGAAGTAATTTTTTGGTTGCGGGGGCCGGATTCGAACCGGCGACCTTCAGGTTATGAGCCTGACGAGCTGCCAACTGCTCTACCCCGCGTCGCGTGACTTATTTATTATTTTAAAAAATCCATCTCCGCCCTTTTGTTTCTTTATAAACTTTTCTCTTTTTAGGGCTTCACTCAGAGTATTATATTCTTCTTTATGTATCAATGTCCAGTCCTTGTGTTTACTAGTCCATTTAGAAATGCCTTCGTTATGGTCTTTTAACCGTTTTTCAATATCTTCCGTAAGCCCAGTATAAAATCTCCCGTTGGCACTTTTTATTACATAGACTGAATACTTTTTCAATTTATTCAATTAATGGACCAGCGATCCCGCATACGCGGGATTATGAGCCTGACGAGTAGCTCCCGCGGTCGCGGGACTCTACCCCGCGTCGATTTTTACATGTCCCGTGTGTTTATATAGTATACATAAATGATATATTTTAGCAAGACCTTGATTGGAAAGTACATACACCAAAGACAATTGATTTGTGTTATAATTTATTTACTATGAGAGAAAAAATAGAAATTCCCCAACAACCTGATCCAGTGGCGGAGCAATCCAGAGCTCACTGGGAAAAACGCCATGAAGCCGGCTATTGTAGAGAAGTTAACCCCTTCTTCGCTGAATTTATGGAAGATTACCGTGATGAGATCGGGCCGGAAGTGTTGGATGATGGTTGTGGATCTGGCCGCAATCTATTGCCCTTAGCCGAGCGGGGCTATAAAGTAACTGGCTTAGATATTGCTGAGAATGCTTTAACGGCTGCCAGAGAAAATCTGAAAGAAGCGGGGTTGGAGGCCGAATTAGTCGAAGGCAACACTCATAATCTGCCTTTTACCGAAGGTCAGTTTGATACAGTAATCAGTCATCAATCTTTTCAGTTCAATGATTGGACAGGGGCGGAGAGATGTATGGCTGAGGCAGCCAGAGTGTTAAAACCGGGAGGATTATTTTTTCTACGAGTCAGGTCAGAAGCCAGAGGTTTGCCAGAGGAGTGTGAAGTGTTGGAAGACAGGGGGATAACCTTCCGTACCCAAAGAAACGGTGATACACTAACTTATCACCACTATAGTTTAGAGGAAATTAATCAATTAGCTGAATATAACGGGTTAGAAATTGTTGAGGATCCAATTGATGCCCGGAAAAAGGATGAAGATGGGGCTATAAAACCGGGACAGTGGAATGTAGTGATGAGAAAAAAACATCAGAATAAAGCTGAAATATAAAACAAAAACGGTTTAACCCCTTCTTTGTGAAAGTTTATTGGATAAATAAAGGTTTTTCTTCTAGACCAAATTGAATAACGTCGCGATATGGTAAATCGGTTGGCTCAAGACTCCTAAAGGTGCTATCGTTCATGTTCCACATATTAATGACGCGGGATAGAGGAGTATAGGTGGAAACCACTTGAGGTGAACCGCTTTTTTTCCAAAAAGCCCATATATTACGGCCAGCTTGTTGAAACCGCACACTGTAGGCTTGATCGAAACGACAATAAGTGAAACGGCTTAATACAATGTCTCCTTCAAATATTGGTGACTCTGGGTTTTTATCGATTATGATACTGTCGAGAGTAACGGGAAAATCAACCCGTTGATCATTATTTCCTCCCCAGGAGACAAAGTTATGGCTAGTGACTTTTAGCGAGATATTTAAACGGGTCCAGCCATAGCCGGTACTGCCGGCATTACCCTGAAAAATTTCACCAGTGGAATCTTTGAAACGAAAGCGGACTGAGTGGATACCTCCGTCGCCCCAGAGCCAAAGATCGAATGTTTCGTACCAAAAGTAGGGTAGATCATTAATCACAATTCGGCGGAATTGGGGAACAGTATTATTGGCAAATTGGTAATGAAATGTGATACTGCCCAAGCCCCTAAAGGCTCGGATGTCGGGGTGGTTGACCACTGACCTTTTTTCAATAAAACGATTATCATCATGTACTTCAAGAAAAATCCGCTCTGGATTTTGAAATTCCTCAATTGGCTTGCTATATAGTTCGCTGTCTTCCTGGAAGACAAAAGTAGGATAGTATGTTGCTAATTGTTTTATTGCTTTGGCCGACTTTTTTTTACGCCAATCATAAGCGTAGAGACCAAAATTTTTGTCTGCGTCATCTCCCGCTACATCATCCCTAAGATTGTACCAAAATATTTTTTCTACTTCAGGATACATCCTGCTTTGGATGAAACTCCTCTGAAGATAATTGGCTTGGGCTTCTTCCGATACCCCATTGCTATATGTGGACCAGCCCAGTTCAGTGATCCAGATAGGAGCCGGTGAAGCAGGATCATAGGCCCTGATCATGCTGCGTATTATGTAAATATCGTTTGATAGATTATTAAGGCCAAATTGTTTTTCTTCTGGCGAATAAATGCTTTTGCCGAAATTGATGCGATAAGGATGAATTGCTACGATATCAAATAATTCCTTAGCCCCGCCCAGATAGAGGCGTCGGATAAAATCAGAATCAGATCCCGACAAACCGCCGGTAATTACTTTGGCGTTGGGGTTTTCTGATCGGATGGCCTCTGAAGCAGTCTGGAGAATAGCTATATAATCGGCTACCTGGTTTTCTGAAACAAGAAAGCCTTCGTGATTTGGTTCATTCCATACTTCCCAATGGAGGACTTCAGGATAGCGATTGACCACTGCCTCAACAAAATTTTTCCAATCAGCACTTATGGGTGGATATTTATCACGGTTGGTAATAATGTTATTCGGAGCGGTTGACGCCCAATCAGCACTATACGCTAAAATCCCGAGGACGTTTATCTCGGCCTGATTATATTTTTGCATTATTCTATCATAACCGTTCCAGTCAAAATTACCTTCACTTGGTTCAATAATGTTCCAATTAAATTCTTCGCGGACCCATTTTAGGTTAAGATTCTCCAATTTAGCAATAACAGTTTGTTCTTCGCTTGGTTCGTAGCGTATTTCCATTCCCACGTTAACTCCAAAAATACTTTGGTCATCGGATGAAGCATTTAGTTGTTTTGTTGTAATAAAAAATAAATTGGTCATTACCAATAGGCCAATTATGAAAGCACGGAAAACTCTTTTAAGATTTTTCTTCATACAGCATTTTTTGGTGCCGGGAGAGAGACTCGAACTCTCATGGGATAAATCCCACACGATTTTGAGTCGTGCGCGTCTACCAGTTCCGCCATCCCGGCAAGTATTGTCCATTTTAGGCTAAAATTATAATTAAGTCAATTTGTGAACGATCAATATTTCTGCTATAATTTTCTTAATAAGCTAATTATATGGCAGACCAAATCGAACAAATCGCAGTTTATAAGATCAAACCCAATCCCAGACAGCCGCGTCTTCATTTTGACCACACCAGCTTGGAAGAGTTGATCGATTCCATTAAAGAGCATGGAATTATTCAGCCTTTGGTTATTACCAAAGAGAAAGACGAATATCAATTAATTGTCGGTGAAAGAAGATTGAGAGCTGCCCAGTTTTTGGAGTTACAAACAGTACCAGCTATTATCCGAGATGCTTCAGAGCAAGGCAGGCTGGAACTGGCTCTGGTAGAAAATATTCAAAGAAAAGATTTAAATGCTATCGAGAAAGCCAAAGGTTATCAGGCGCTGATAGATGAATTCAATTTATCCCAAGAAGAGGTGGCTAAAAAAGTTGGCAAAAGCCGAGTGGCCGTAACCAATACCCTGCGTTTACTCACTTTGCCAGCCAAGATTCAGGAAGCAGTAGCTGAAGATAAAATCAATGAGGGGCAGGCCAAGGCCATTTTAGGACTGGAGAAAGATAAAGACCGTTTTAAGCTAGTCAGAAAAATATTAGCCAAAAAACTAACTGTTAGACAAACCGAAGGACAGGTCAGAAAAACAAAAGCCAAAAAACAGAAAGTTATTCTCGGAAGAGACCCAGAACTGGAGGACAAAATCGACCAAATAAGAGGAGTTTTGGGTACCAAAGTTGAAATCAATAAACAAGGAGAAAAAGGACAGATTATCATCGAATTTTACTCTTTAGAAGAATTACAAGAAATAATTAATCGAATAACCCAAATATGAAAATTTTAGCCAAGATCAAATCAATTTTCCTGCCCGAAGAATCAATCTATCAAAAGATTAGTAAATCCTGTCTTTATGTTTTGGCTTTTTTAATTCCCTTTTTTGTTTTGCCGTTCTCTCAAGACTGGCTGGAGATTAGTAAAACAATTTTGCTCTACTTTTTGGTGTTAGTGGCCAGCTTATCTTATTTACTTCATGTCATTGTCAAAAAAGAGTATTGGTTGATCAAAAGTAAAATTAATTTATGGATTTTGGTATTTGGGCTGTTTTATATTCTTTCCACCATATTTTCACTAAACTGGCGAGTTAGCTTAATTGGTTTAACGGGGTATTATAATGACTCATTGATTTCTTTTATTATTTTACTGTCCCTGTATTTTGTTACGATCAATGTTATTAGAGAAAAAAAAGACTTTTTGAAACTGTTCTATTGTTTACTCGGCTCAACTGGGTTTGTTTTACTATTTAGCTTATTACAGATATTTGACCTACACATTTTTTCCCGGGCGATTACTCAGGTCAGTGAATTTAATTTAGTGGCCAATTCTATTTCAGTACTGGCGATCTGGCTGGCATTGATAGTACCTATTGCTCTTAGTTTAATATTTTACCATCGTCAATTGCGGATTCGTTTAATTTTGGGGCTGTTGGCCTTATGTTCCTTTTTGGGTTTATTGGTGCTGGATAGCTATGTTGGCTGGTTTACCTTAGTGATTGGTTTATTTTTATTCTTGATATTTATTTCCTGGCATTCAAAATCAATATCAACGGTTTGGGTAATTTTACCGACAGTTTTGGTAGTAATTGCAGTTTTGATGATTTTTGTCGAAGTTAATGATTTTACTAAACTAAACATTCAAGATGATATTGTTTTAGGTCAGGGCAATTCCTGGCAAGTGGCAGGCTCTGTAATAAAATCTAGATTTTTATTTGGCTCTGGCCCCAATACTTTTCATTATGATTTGTCATTGCATCGCCCCCTGTCTTTTAATAACCACTTTTTCTGGAATCTTAGTTTTATAAAAGCCAGTAGCCAGTGGGTTCAGTTTATCGCCACCGCCGGTTTACTCAATTTTTTGGTGATTCTAATAATTATTTATCACTTTTTATCCAAGGGGCTAAAAAAACTGTTCCAACAATCAATAGATTTTGATTGGCTGATTAACGCAGTAATTTTAATTGTCTTTGTCAGTTTGTTTCTAGCCGGTTTTATCTATTCTTACAATATTGTTCTGAGTTATTTATTCTGGTTATTCTTGGGATTGGGTACGATTCGCTGGTTAATAAGCGGACAGACAAAAGTTTCTTTACAGAAAGACCAGAAAAAAAATCTTTTATTCTCAGTGGGGTTCGGTATTTGGAGTGTGGTAGCGGTAGTGATCTTGGTTTTTGGCATCCGGTTTTATCTGGCTGATCATTATGCAGTGAAAGCCCAACAGGCAGTCAATAATCTGGATGAGATTCAGACGGTACAAAGGTATTTCAAGAAAGCAACAACTTTAAACCCATTGTCCCCTGAAAATTATTTCAATTTGTCAGAAAGTTATTTAATCGAAGTTGGCCTCAAAATACAGCAAGGGGAAAATGATATTGACGATTTGATTAGGTTGGCAGCTTATAACGCTAACAAAGCAGTGAAATTAGAAAACGAAAGCGTTCGTTCTCTTTTGAGAAAAGCGGTGATTTACCGCGACTTCCATCAATTGGTAGAGGATACGGAAGATGTTGTTTTTTCCAATTTTGATCAAGCGAAATTAAAAAGCCCAAATGATCCGTTCGTCCATTATGAGAGCGCCATTAGCTATTTGGTATATGCTGAGGCCTTATTTGACCAAGAGAATCAGTCAGGGACAATTTTGGATTATTTAAGTAAGGCTGAAACTGATCTACAAAAAGCGATTGGCCTAATAGACGGTTTGGTTGAGGCCCGTTATCTCTTGGTTCAGGTTTACGATTGGCGGGGCCAACTGGTGGCAGAAGCTGAGCGAGAGATATTAAAAGGTAAAATAGTTAATCAACTGGAGACTATTTTGCTTCATGATCCGCAGAATACCGAAATTTTACAGTTATTAAACCAAATTAAAGAAGAAGCCAGTGAGGCTTCTTCTGATGCTGAATAAATTTCTATTTTAAAGCTCGTTTAATGTGATAACGGGCATACTGAGTTTTGGCAATTTTCAGCCATTTCTGATCGGGTTTCTTTTTGCGGGGATCGGTGATAATTTCAATAATATCGCCGCTTTTTAATTTAGCGCCAGGAACCACCGTTTTATCATTGACTTTGGCGTGTTGGAATTTATTGCCAATATCAGTGTGAATTTTGTAAGCAAAATCAAGGGGAGTAGAATTAGCCGGTAAAGTTATCGTGTCGCCGTGCGGAGTAAACAAAACAATATGTCTTTGGAAGACATCTGATTTCAGGATGTCCAGATAGCGTTTTTGATCTTGAATTTTTCGCAGATTTTTAATTTCGTTCAGGATGGGGATTTGAGCAATCTTCCGTCTTTTCTTTTTAGCCAGCC
>JAIWBS010000062.1:0-2280 GCA_048633705.1 Pirellulales bacterium | reverse complement strand
CTTTTATATCAGAGGGGATTGTTCCTTTGGTAGCCAAAATAATCGCTTTGACTAATGAGCTGGTCGGCTCGATCAGATATTGGTCTAATTTGTTTTTGATAGTATCTTTAAATTCGAACAAATACTTCCGAAAAGAATTGTTTTCCCCTGTCTTTTTAATCCACGGTCGATACATAATGCCGTAAATGCCGTAACGCTCCAAATAACCCTTATAATCGAAACCAGAAAAGGCTTCAGGTTCTTGTAACTTGCCACTAATTTCCAACTGGTCACCAAATAAATATTTTGGATACAACTGTGCTGTAATTAAGAAATGCGAGTTATACTCTTCAACAAATACAGTTAACCGCTGTTGGTTGATTCTTAAATCTACTTCCTTATCAATCGTTCCAGTAAAAGCAATCTCCTGATCATAAAAAGAAGATAAATCAGGTGAATCAAGAAATTGAAATCTTAGAGTTCCAAGCGAGACGAAAACCAAAAGTAATCCAACCAGCCTGGCATTTTTTGATATCAAAAGAAGACTGCCCAAAAAAATTAAGGATAAGCTAAGCCATTCCTGGAAAATAAAAAAAGAAGCCAGCCCGACTCCTGAAATAAACCCTATTAAACTAACCCCGAAATGTTTTGCTGACAATTGAAAAACGGGCCAATAGTCTTGCCCCGTCTGTTTACCAGTTTATTCCAATAAACTAATTTTGTCAATTATTCTACCGTTACGCTCTTGGCCAAATTCCTGGGCTGGTCTATATTACAACCTCTTTGCACCGCAATATAATAGGCCAGTAATTGTAATGGGATTACGGCCAAAATGGGAGTAATCATCGCTTCTGAGTCCGGGATATATAACACTTCGTCAGCAATCTGGGCAACTTGCTTATCACCTTCGGTGGCAACAGCCAAAACTGTACCTCGTCTGGCTTTTACCTCTTCGATGTTACTTAATATTTTTTCGTAAGTTGGTCCCTCATTATCCTTGGTGGCAATAAAAACCACTGGCATTTTCGGATCAATTAGGGCAATAGGACCGTGTTTCATCTCAGCAGCCGGATATCCTTCCGCGTGAATATAAGATATTTCTTTTAACTTTAATGCACCTTCTAGAGCGGTCGGGTAATTATAACCCCGGCCAAGATAAAGAAAGTTTTGAAAATTCTGAAAGCGCTCAGCTAATTCTTTAACCTGATTATGTCGATCAAGAATACTTTGAATTTGTTCGGGCAAAATTTGCAAAGCTTGTACAATCTCCCGACCCCGGTTCTGATCAATATTGCCCCTTTGCCTGCCCCAATATAAAGCCAGTAAAATCAAGGTGGCCACCTGAGAAGTAAAAGCCTTAGTTGAAGCTACTCCGATTTCCGGACCGGCGTGGGTATAAATACCGATTCCGGTTTCCCGGGCAATAGTAGAACCAACTACGTTGCAGATGCCAAAAGGAACAGCCCCTTTGCTTTTGGCTTCTCTCAGGGCAGCTAAAGTATCAATCGTTTCCCCGGATTGGGAAATGGCAATAGCTAGGGTCTTATTATTTATTACTGGCTGGCGGTAGCGGTACTCCGAAGCATATTGAGCCGAACAGGTAATTCCCAACAACTTTTCTAGCAAATACGATCCGATTAGGCCAGCGTGCCAGGAAGTGCCACAAGCTAAAATATCAATTTTATTAATCTTGTCCAGCTTCTTAAGTTGCTTTTGATGCTGATTGTCATTGGCCCTGGCAATCCCTCCCAAAGTAACCTCTCCTTTTTTTGGAATCAACCTACCAATAATGGTTCTTTTTAAACTGACTGGCTGTTCCATAATTTCTTTCAACATAAAGTGGTCATAGCCGCCTTTTTGTACCTGGGCTAAATCCCAATCTATTTTATCTATACATCTGGGTCCGGCCGGCTGACCATTAGATAAAAGCTGATGGCTACTGCCGGTTATAGTAACAATATCTCCGTCTTCTAGATAAATTACTTGATCAGTGTGTTCCAAAAAGGCGGAGATATCAGAAGCGATAAAATGGCTATTGTCTTTACCCACGCCTAGAACCAAAGGACTTCCTAAACGGGCTGCTACTATCTTTTCAGGCTCCCGGTGAGAGGAAACCACTAAACCATAAGTGCCGATTACCTTGCGCCCTGATCGTCCAATCAAAGCATTATGGACCGCTTTCTCCAAGTTAACATTTTTTCCGTATTCCTCTTCTATCAAATGGGCTATCACCTCTGTATCCGTGTCTGATTTAAACCGATGGCCTTTTTTTATTAATTCTTCTTTTAGTTCAGTGTAATT
>JAIWBS010000061.1:0-3916 GCA_048633705.1 Pirellulales bacterium | reverse complement strand
CTTCCAAATGAATTTTATTCTTTTTCAACCATTTCATATTAGCTAGAATCGGATCAAGTTTACCTCCGCAGCTTTTCTGATAGGACTGGTTATCAAAAAATTTGAGATCGATATTAATTGCATCGAGATAGGGCCTAATTTTTTTTAGTGTTTGTTGACTCATGTAGCCGTTGGATACCCAGATATTTTTAATCCCTTCCTTGGCAGCCAACTTCATTGTGTCCAGCGCATATTCCAGGAAAATAGTTGGTTCAGTGTAGGTGTAGGCAATCGATAAACAATTATTCAATTTGGCATCTGATACAATTTTTGCCGGAGGAAGATCATTACCCGGAATTTCTGGTTGCAGTTTTGAGCTTTGGGATATCTGCCAGTTTTGGCAATTATTACAACGAAAGTTACAGCCTATGGTGGCAATGGACAAGCTAAGTGAACCGGGATAGAAATGAAAAAGAGGCTTTTTTTCAATTGGGTCAATTCCTTCCGAAATAGCTTTACCATAGACTAAACTATAAAGTTTACCGTCTTGGTTAAGTCTGACTCCACATATACCTCTCTTGTCAGGAAGAATTGTGCAGAAGTGATTGCAGACCTGGCACTCAACTTGTTTATTATCTAATGTCTTATAGAGTATTGCTTCTTTCATGGTGGAAGTATTATATCATAAATTACCTTGAAAAAACAGGTTGGATTTGCTAAGATAAAAACCAATGAGAACTTTTATTGCCATCAATTTACCGGATGATTTTAAAAATAGTATTGAAGGTTTAATCAATAATCTGCCAAACGGAAATATAGATTTGCGATGGATTAATAAAAAGAATTGGCATGTTACATTAGCTTTTTTAGGATCAATTGATCAAAACCAATTAACCCAGGTATTTAACATAGTTGGAAAAGCTGTTTTAGACCAACCTTCTTTTAATCTGACAGGACAGAATATTATGGGATTTCCCAGTTTGCTTAATCCTCAAATAGTTGGATTGAAAAACAAAAAGAGCCAAATATTAGAAAAAATTGTTGGTGAAATTAGAGCGGATCTTAATCATTTAAAAATTGGTAAGCCAGACAAAAAATCATTCAAGTCCCATATAACTTTAGCTAGATGCAAAAGGGGAGTAGGGGATTTAACAACCTGGCAGAAATATTCTTTGGATAGTGGTTTCAAAGTAAAAACTATCGAAGTGATGAAAAGCTCCTTGAGGCTAGACAGCGCGCAATACTCCATTTTAAAAAGTTTGCCTTTAAAACAATGAAAGTGGAAATCTTAGGAGTCAGAGTAAATAAAATTACCAAGGGGGAAGTTTTAGAGCACGTTAAGACTTATTTAAACTCGGATAAGCCGCATTTTATTGTTACCCCCAATCCAGAATTTTTAGTGGCTGCCCAATATGATCAAGAGTTCAAAGAAATATTAAATAAGGCTGATCTATCAATCCCTGATGGATTCGGTTTAATGTTAGCAGCTTCGTATCTAAAAAACCCTTTGCCAGAAAGAATTACCGGAACTGATCTAGTTTATGATATTGCTAGAATTTGTCAGGAGATGGGTAAATCAATCTATTTGTTAGGGGCTCAACCAGAAATAGCAGCTAAAGCTGCCCAAGGTTTACTTAAATTGTATCCTAATTTAAAGATAGCTGGATATGAGTCTGGTTATCGTACCCGTTTTTATTTCAAGCTACCCGATTTACTGCTACTTGCCAAAATAAATCGAGTCAAACCGGATGTTTTGTTGGTTGCCTTCGGAGCAGGCAAACAGGAAAAATGGATTGACCAAAATCTAAACAAGTTACCCTCACTTAGAATAGCTATTGGTATTGGTGGAGCATTTGATTTTATTTCCGGACAAGTCAAAAGGAGCCCAAAGATAATTCAACACGTTGGTCTAGAATGGTTTTGGCGGCTCATCACTCAACCTTGGCGGTTTAACCGAATCTGGACTGCCACTTGGCGCTTTTCTAAATTGGTCAGAAAATCAAAAAAACGATGAAGAAATTCTGTCTCTACTTTTTTTTGTTTGGTTCTGCCTTAGTAGGCATTTTTTTTGTTCGAGACTACTTTGTTTCGTTAGGTAATAATTATCTATTGTTTGAACCGCCTATCCGGTTTATCAAACAGACAAAAGTAAATGAGCCAATTGTTATCGATCTACCTGACCGGGTAAATCTAGATGTTCCCTTTACCTCTCAAGCTCCTTTTGAAGTTTGGGACGATTTGCATAATGATGCCTGTGAAGAAGCAGCAGTTCTACAAGCAGCCTCTTATTGGTTAGGAGTAAAATCGTTTACAAAAGAATCGGCTGAACAAGAAATCCAAAATCTGGTACAGCGGGAAATCGAGTTGTTCGGTTATAGCAAAGATACCAACACCAAAGAAACTGCCCAATTGATCGATAACTACTACGATTTTGAGCAGGTCGATGTCTATTTCGAAATTACCAAAGATCAGATTATCAAAGAGTTAGCGAACGGCTACCCAGTAATTGTGCCAACTGCCGGCAGGCTGTTGGGAAATCCTTATTTTCGTTCTCCAGGACCGATTTATCACATGTTAGTAATTAGAGGATTCGATAATGATCAATTTATTACTAATGATAACGGGACCAAGCGTGGTCAAGAATATCGATATGATCAGAATATTCTTATGGAAGCAATTCATGATTGGAATAACGGTGACATCGAAAACGGACAAAAAGCCATGATTGTGATACGAAATTAGTGTGTTATAATTAAATCATGTCAGATAATATCAAGACAAAAGTAAGAGTGCGATTTGCTCCGTCTCCGACCGGCTTTTTGCATATTGGCGCTTTGCGTACGGCATTATTCAATTGGCTATTTGCTAAGAAGAATAAAGGACAATTTATCTTGCGAATCGAAGACACCGATCAAAGCCGTTTAGTGCCAGCTAGCCTTGATGATATTTTAGATAGCCTAAAGTGGTACGGCTTGGATTGGGATGAAGGACCGGAAAAAGACGGTCCCCATCAGCCATATTGGCAGTCTAAAAGAACTGATTTGTATCGAAAATACGCTCAGCAGTTAATTGATCAAGGTAAGGCTTACTATTGTTTTTGCCAGCAGGAACGCTTGGCTAAAATGAGAAGAGACCAGGAGAGCAGGGGGGTTCCGCCTAAATACGACAAAACTTGTTTGAAGTTATCCAAAGATGAGGTTAAGAAAAAACTGGATGAAGGATTAGAGTACGTTATCAGATTAAAAATTCCCGAAACGGGGAGACTAACTTTCAAAGACTTAATCAGGGGCAAAGTTACTTTTGATTACCAGGAAATTGACGATCAAATTCTTTTAAAGTCCGACGGTTTTCCCACTTATCATTTGGCCGTAGTGGTCGATGATAACATAATGAAAATCTCACACGTTATACGAGGTGAGGAATGGTTACCCTCGGTTCCCAAGCACATTCTTCTTTATAAGGCTTTTGGTTGGGACTTGCCCCAGTTTGCCCACCTGCCGATGATCCTAGGTTCAGACAAAAGTAAATTGTCAAAAAGACATGGTGCTTTATCGGCTTTGGAATATAAAAAGCTTGGATATTTACCTGAAGCTGTTTTGAACTTCATTGCTTTCTTAGGTTGGAATCCAAAAACCGAGCAGGAGATTTTTAGCCTGGAACAGTTGATTAAAGAATTTTCCTTGGACAAAGTCAATAAAGCGGGAGCGGTCTTTAACATAGACAAACTAGATTGGTTAAACGGTAATTATCTTAGACAACTTGATAAAACTAAATTTGCTGAACTTTGCAAACCATATCTAGTGGAGCAGGGGATAGAGGTAAAAGATGACCGGTTTTTAGAGAAAGCTGTGGCTTTAGAGCAAACAAGAATCAAAAAATTATCTGAGATCGTTGAAGCAGTTGGTTTCCTTTTTCAGAAAGAATTAAAATATGATCC
>JAIWBS010000060.1:0-2954 GCA_048633705.1 Pirellulales bacterium | reverse complement strand
CACGACTTCAAGGCTAATCTGCTTCTTTGGTTGATTCGTCATCTGGCTATCTCTCTTAATAATCTGTTGGATCTTTTAGACAAGCTTGGAAAGCTGCATTGTTTTCCCATTGGCATTGGCTATTAACACAACCGCAATTTGTTAATTGGTAGCAGGTATATTCATCTTGCCAGAGACAAGTCGAGAAAACCGGCTCTTCGCCAAGAGAATGACATATCTCTCCAGAACAACCACCTGCTGTACAATCATCGTCGAGCTGACATTCTGTAACCGTATTTGTGTTAACAATACTTGATTCTTGACCGGAAAAACGAACAACAATCAGTACGATAATAATAAAAGTAAGCAACACCAGAAAAATTATTAGCGGTTGAATAAACTTTCTCATATTGCGGCAAAAAGTTATAATTATACTATGAAAAATAAATGGGTCAATCTAGTCGTTATCCTGCTTCTGTTGTTGATGTTGGGACTGGAAATTACTTCGGCTCAACAGAAAAGCCAGACTTATGACGAAGCCGTTCATATTTTAGCGGGCTATTCCTATCTGAAAGAACGAGATTATCGCTGGGATTCAGAACACCCGCCGTTGACTAAATACTTGGCCGGTTTTCCTTTATTATTTCTTAGCCCCGAAATAGATACTTCTTCTGCCCAGTGGCAGGCGGCTGACCAGTGGAATTATGCCCCTGTCTTTTTATATAATAACACAGTGTCAGCTGATACTCTACTGTTTTGGGCCAGGTTTCCCATGATGTTATTAAGCCTGGCTTTAGGTTGGTTAATCTTTGTTTTTGCCAAAAAACTGTTTGGTTGGCGGGCCGGACTTTTAGCTTTAATACTTTATGTTTTTAGCCCCAATATCCTAGCCCACGCCAGGTTGGCCAATTCCGACTTGGCCCTAGCTTTCTTTTTTCTTTTAACTTTTTATTGTTTATATAATTATCTCGAAATACCAAAAACGAAAAACTTAATACTTTTATCTGTTTCCTTCGGCTTAGCCTTATTGACCAAATTTTCTGCTCCTATAATTTTTCCCATTATCATTCTCCTTTTCTTTATCAAGTGGGTCAAAGACAAAAAAACTTTCCCTTTGCCTAAAGTAATTCTATCAATTTTTACTGTCTTAATGATTGGTATATTTTTCCTTTGGGCTGGTTACGGGTTTGAGATAGGCCGGATCGCTGATGATCCCGTAGTCCAACAAAGAATGGCTGGAGTGGAACAACTGTTTCCTCTATTTAATAAACCGATTCCGGCTACCCATTATTTTATTGGGATAAGTCGCGTCTTACTGCATTCGGTTTCCGGGCATGGTACTTATTTGCTTGGCCAGCACAGCAATTACGGCTGGTGGTATTATTTCCCCATGGCTTTTTTGCTAAAAACTCCGATAACAACAATTCTGTTAGTGGTAATTCTTAAAGTGGTAGGCCTTTTTTGGCTATTCAAAAAGCGAAAAGATCGATTCAGACAAATTCCCATTCATTATTATATTCTAATTTTTCCTCCCTTAATCTATTTTCTATATTCCATGCTTTCCAATATGAATCTGGGGCTAAGGCATATTTTATTGATTTATCCGTTCATCCTTATTTTAATCGGTTCACTCATTAATTGGTCTATTTTAAAAAAGAAAATTTGGCAAGGCGTTTTAGTTGCTTTAATGGCATTTTATTTATTTTCCTCGATCAATATTTATCCAGATTACCTGGCTTATTTCAACGAAGCTGTAGGCGGACCCCAAAAAGGACCAGAGTATTTATTGGATTCCAATCTGGACTGGGGTCAAGATTTAGTTGGTTTGAGAAATTATCTGGCCGACAACGATATTGAACAGATTTATCTTAACTATTCGGGCTCTGCTCTGCCTGACTATTATGTTGATTTCAAACCAATTCCTGACCAAGCAGTGGTTGAATCGGAAACTTTTTCCGGTTACTTGGCCGTTTCCGTGGGCAATCTTTACGGTTTGGATAACTATTTTGTCTGGCTAAAAAAATACCAACCCGTGGCCCGGGTTGGTTATTCTATTTATGTATATCAATTTTAATTACTGTTGATTATCATTCGGAGCGTTGCTACGATCCAGCTCAACTGTAGTTTCTACTTTAATATTGAACAGTCCCCTCTCTTCTAACTTCTCTTTTATCTCATTCACTTTGGCTTTGCCTTTATTAATCTCCTGCTCATTTAACACTTCCTCCACCTTCTTCTCAATTTTCTCTTTAAACTCTTTTAGTTCAGCTGGGTCTTTTTGGATATTGGCTATGGCATTTTCAATTCCTTTTTGGGAATTCTCCATGGCTTGTAAAATGGCTTCTTTGGCTTCTTCTGGCACCTGATCGTAAACTTTCAACAACACCTCTTGGTGTCTTTCCTGATTAGCTTCTAATTTCTCAATTAAAACTTGAACGTCTTTACCTTCTTTATTGGCTTCTTCTAATTTCTCGGTGGTTTTTCTGATTTTTTCTTCGAACCGAGGCGCTAATTTTTGAGCCAGTTCACATTTACCTTTTTCACATAATTTCTGCAGTTCCAGCATTCGGCGATTGGCAAAGTCCATTTGCTTCTCGGCTTTTTTGATGTCATCAAATGTAAAAAATAACTGAACGTTCTCCCACCAGGTTTTTAACCAATACATGTTGGCGTCTGGTAACCTACCTGGATCTTCCAATTCTTCCCAGCCTGTATTTGTATTACTGGCAACTTCGTTAGTATCAGCTCCCGCCATCGGAACTGAAATCAAGAAAGAAAGGACTAGGACTAATGGAATAATTTTTTTCATGCTATTTTATAATTAATTATTAGCGTACATCAACCAAATTAATATTAATCCCAACATAAAGTAAACTAACAGAGTAATTGAAGTAACAACCAAAGTAAAAATGCCTTCTCTGATTTTTTTCAGGTAAATTAAATAAGCAGGGTAACCCAATACCATCACTCCGGAA
>JAIWBS010000059.1:0-9435 GCA_048633705.1 Pirellulales bacterium | reverse complement strand
AGAGGGTGGTAATCACCTCAAAGGAGGCAGAAGATGCCAAGTCCCAAAGATGGAAATGTCGTTTTTCTTCGAGTGATAGAACCATATCGCTCCGACAATCTGAGGGCAACTATCTGTCCTAACGAGCACAAGCTGCGGCTGACCGGCACCATCAGTCGTATCGACCATGCAGGAAAACAAGTACCAGGACTTGAAGTAGAAGTTCTGGGCAACCTTACCGATATCCGTGTCGGTGATACAACAATTCCTGAACACCTCATGACTGCCTGGACTCCTCGCCCGGCAACCGAGACCAGCGACTAGCTCTTTTGTCTGCGAGGTTGGATTGGGTTAGACAGCCCCTGTCCTTATAGTAGTGTCACTTTCTTGCTCTCACACCACGATACTACCAACCGGGATAGGGCTCCCGCGATACCGATCCAACCTCCACTTCTTAAGGGCCGAGAGAAACAAAGGCTTGCAGCCAGCACGCGGCTTAGACGGCTTCGGCTAGCTTCGACCCGGGCTCCCCTCTCTCGGCCCGGTTTTTTTTATAGAAAAAACCCCGCAACTTAACCAGTCACGGGGTCAAACCTCCTTCGGTTCAGACCGATACCAAAGTTACCACAGCCACACTGGCTGCTATAGTGTAAATGAAGATCAGGGGGATCACTGAATGAGCCAACTGCTTCCTGGCTACCTGGAGCCTTCCTCCCACCAGTTCATAATCCAGCTGGCGCAGGAAGATGATGCGCAGAACCAACACCATCCAGATTAGAGAAATCAGGAGTGGGATGGCTCCGCCCAACTGACTCCAGATACGGGTTCCATAGGCAGTGATCATCATTATAGCGGCCATGACGTTGGCGCCAGTAGCAATGATGATCCACCAAGCGACTCGTAGACGAACCAGATCATCTTTCACCCTACGGGCGGGACGGAGGTTCCTGACGTAAACGATCCAGGCAAAAGCGACCAGGATCGTGACCAACCAGCTGGTCGGCCACCAAGGGTAAAGGAACCACATGAAGATACTGACCAGGTAAGCGGTGTAGAAACCGGTCAAGCAGTCCCATAGACAGTAGCGTGCCTCACTATGGTTATGATAACCACTAGTTCTGCCCTGCCAGTAGAACAAGTTGACCATCTGAGCAGTAGGTAGAGCAATCAGCCCACAGCTGAAAATCGCCCAGGTCTTGTGGATGTCGGTCAGCGGCCGGAATGGCTCTGACGCCCAGATAATGCCCCAAATGTGAAAAGCGGCGGCCATGACCATAATCAAGAGGTCCCCGAAGTAGACTGACTGATTGGATTCATTCCTCAACCGAAGAACCTTCCAGGTAAAGGCCAGGAAAGACATCGACAACAGCATCACTCCGAGCCAGGAACGCATGATTCCCTCCTTTTTGGGAAAGAACTTCTCTTATTGGTAAAGGATAACTTAGCAGAAATGTTCAATTTTGTCAATAAGACAATAAAGAAATGAAAAATAGTATAACCAGCTTCGTGCAAAATTAAATCAACAATATCCAAAAGACCGATATCGTTTCCCTTTGCCAAAGCTATTGTGCCTCAAATTAGTAATCCGACGAAAATTATTTTAAAAGCAATTTTCACTATTTAATGTTTTTTTTTCTGTAGTTCTTTCAGCAGTCTACTCTGGATTCTAGTTAGTTCGCTAAGATCAGCAGTCAGCCTTTTAACTTCTTCTTCATCTCCTCTTTTATCTGCCAGATCGAACTCCCTAGTTTTTTTGTCTATGGTAATTCTGATTGCGTTCCACATTTCATCCGAATCTCCATTTTCTAATTCGGTCATTGCCTGCAGCCAGGCCCTTTCTGCTTCATAATCATGTTTTTGTTTGGAAAAATCGATCCAAACTCGGCAATATCCTAGTAACTCTTTTTTCAACTCGACCTGCATTTCCGGTTGCGTTTCTTTTTCCAATTTCCATAATAATCTCTCCAAAGTAGATAAACTTCTTAAACTCATCAACACTCTTTCTTTTCTTTTTATGATGTCTTTTTTATGAAAATCATCCTTGGGGCCCTGATCTTTTTCTTCATTCAATTTTGTCAGAGCATTGACGTCATCTTGGATTCTATCTTTGATTTCTAACAGCAAACCGCCGGCTTCCCCTTTTTCAAGCTGCTCTTTGTAACCATTCCATTTTTCCAGATCTTTTCCAGTTGATAATCGTTCCATGTACCCCTTACAGAAATCAATGATCAATTCCCTGGCTTTTATTGACGACTCACTGGTGATTTTTTCTATCAAAGCATCATGATCAAGCTCCAAGTATTCCTTCTTTCCTTCTTCTTCCATCTCTCCAAGCATTGCCTCGTCTTGATGATAATCAAGAGCTTTTCGTCTAATCGTTCTCCCACCTTCTTTTTCATGAAAAATCAAATTTTCCATATCTTTGGGAATTGGTTTTTCTCTTTCTGCCATATTAATTTATCTTAATAAATTACAGTTAAAAAATCAAGAAAAAATCCTCCAAGAGGATTTTGGTAATTAGTAATTTATAATAAGTAATTAGTTATTTCCAGCTTCCTCCTTGCCTAACCAAAAGCTCTTTAGCCCTTAACGGTTCAGCCATTAGTTCTTTGACAATTTTTTCCATTCTGGAAACTTGGGATCCTTTGATTAAAACAATATCTCCCTGCTTGATTCTTTCTTGGATAAACCGACCGGCCCGATCAGGCGTACCGAAACTGAATACTCTGTCTTCAGCCATCCCGGACTTTTTGGCTTGTTCAGCAATCATTTTGGCTGCTTCACCTACAGTTATTAAATAGTCACAGGTCCCAACGGCCTTTTTACCAACCAGGTAATGACCTTCTTCCATGTACTCACCCAATTCTGCCATATCGCCTAAAGCAGCAAATTTCTTTTTGCCATCGCTTGGAATTTTAGCCAGAACATCCAAGGCCATTTCACAAGCCACCGGTGAAGAATTATAGGAATCATCAATTAACACAGTGTGTTTAATCCCGTCGATAATTTTCATCCGGCCATTAGGTGACTGCCACTTTTTCAGGGCTTCGGCAATATCAACTAAATTGATATTAAAAGCGATTCCTACCGCCGCTGCGGCCAAAGCTGAATAAATCTGGTGTTTACCCAAAACATCCGGCAGAAAAACCGGCACTGTGGTTGCCTGATAATGCAGTTTGAAACTGACTCCTTTGATTCGTTTTTCTACCTCTTCCGGTAATTCCGAAAAAATCACTTGGTCCGAAGCCTTTATTTCCGAGTCGTCGTCAAAACCATAACTTATGATCTTGGCTTTGGTTTGGTTGTCTACTGACATCACGTAGTTATCATCAGCGTTTAAAACTGCGAAACCGTCTTCCGGCAATTTGGTAATGATTGCTTTTTTTTCGTCCAAGACTTTTTCCACTTTCTTAAAAAATTCTAAATGAACCGGACCAATAGCCGTAATCACCCCCACTTTAGGCGGAGCCATTTTTACTAGATATTTAATATCCCCCGGATGATCAGCAGCCATTTCCAACACCAACATTTTAGGGTAATGATGGTTTTTGAATAATAACAACGACCAAGCCGCAATTATTACTCCGAGCCATTTAAAGAAACTCTTGCCACCGCTTTCTTTGCCGATTATGGAAAGAGGGACTCCTAGTTCGTTATTATAATTCTTCAAATTCTGGCGGACTGAATAGGTAGAAGATAACACAGTATATATCGCCTCTTTGGTGGAAGTTTTTCCATAACTGCCAGTAATACCAACAATGTCGGGTTGATATTTAACCAAGATCTTTTTGGCTAACTTATTCAGATAATTGGCCATCCATTTTTTCATATATTTACAATGCGTAATGGGTAATATTGTGCTTAAATACTTCACATTACTCGTTACCCATTACTCGTTACTAATTTCCGGTGGTATCTGATAATAGTTTACCAGAAATTGAGCAATATCACCAAACAAAGGTGCAGCGGATCCGGCCGCCCATTGTACGTCTTTGGGTAAATCGATTTTGGTCAAAATTACAAATTGGGGATCAGAAATCGGTCCAAACCCGACAAAACAATCTTTGTGAATATTTGCTTCATAGCCAACTCCGTTTTGCTTGGGTACTTGGGCAGTGCCGGTTTTGCCCGCAATAAAATAACCAGGCACTCCAGCTCTTTGGGCATGGCCGTTTTTAATTACTGAAACCAGCATAGCTGACAAAGTGTGGGCGGTTTGCGGCTCGATTACCTGACGGATTTCTCGAGGTTGGGTCTTAACTGTTGTTCCGTTACTTTTAATTATTTCGTCTAAAATATATGGCTCCATCATCAAACCGTCATTGGCAATAGCGGAAAAAGCCATAATCAATTGAATTGGAGTAACGGTAATTCCTTGACCATACGAAGCAGTAGCAGAAAAAATATCTCTTAGCTTACCCAAACTGCCAAGATCCCCAACGCTTTCGCTTTCCAGGGGTAATCCAATAATTTCCCCGAAACCGAAATCTCTTACATAACCGTAAAATCTCTCGTTGCCTACCATTTGAACCACGTGGATCGCTCCGGTATTCAATGATTCTTCCAAAACATTGGTCATCGTTTGCTCACCGTAAGCTTTGCCATCTGAATTCTTGATTGTGTATTTACCTATCTTGACTTCTCCGCTATCAATATAAGTAGTGTTCGGACTGACTAAGCCCAAATCCAAGGCTGAAGCCATGGTAAATGACTTAAAAACAGAACCGGGCTCCCACGTATCATAGATAGCTGTGTTTTTATACGCTTCGATATCTTCCACTTCGTTATAATTATTGGGATCAAAATCCGGGTAATTGCACATGGCTATGATCGCCCCGGTTTGGGGATCCATAATGATTACACTGCCTTTGTCTGCTCCGTGCTTCATTACTGACTCTTTCAGTTTTGAGCAGGCGTAATATTGTATCGTGCGATCAGCAGTCAAAACAAAATCATCACCGTCTTGAGCTTCTTCCAAGAATTTCTGGCCAATGGTAATAAACCGGCCACCGGCGTCTTTTTCCGCAATTAGATGTCCGGTCTGGCCGCTCAGTTCATCGTCCAGATATCCTTCTAACCCGTACTGTCCGACTCTAACGTCATCCCGATAGCCCCAGAAACCGGTAAAATGAGAGAATATGTTTTTTTCCGGATAATACCGGTTGGTCTCCGGCACCCAGTCAATTCCTTCAATTTCCAACTGAGACAACTCTTCTATTTTTTCATCAGACACCAAATGCCTCAGTGGTTCGTAAAGATCATCTTCCTTGCTCAACCTTTCCATCATGATCGGCACTTCTTCCTCGGTAATTTCCAAAGCGGGCGTAATTTTGTCCAAAACCTCTTTGGGATCCTCAATCTTTCTGGGAATGGCAAATACTAAATTTAATTCTTGATTTTGGGCAATCGGATACAAATCATCGGAAAATCGATCCTTAACGAAAATTTCACCTCTTTCAGCAATCAATTTCTCAGAAATTTCGTGTTGGCCCGAGGCTAAAGCTTCATAATATGAATGGCTAAGCACCTGTAAGTCAAACAAGCGGATAACTGCAATTATGGCAAAAATAAAAGCACCTATGGCCAGAATGTGGATGCGGTCGAATTTTTCCTTTTCTTTTCTTTTTTTAGACCGTACCATAGGTAGATAAATAAAAGTTAAGAGAGAATTACTCCCAACTTTTTTAAGATAATTATTTGGCAGCTACTTCAGAGCTGGCCAGATCAAGATATAAAATTTCCCCGGTTGATATTAAACCCAATTCTTCGGACAAAGATTTAATTCGCTCCATCGACTTCATTTGGGCTGCTTCGATTTCCAGTTTTTCGTTACTTACTTTTAGTTGATTTACTTCGTCCTGTAATGTCCTTAGTCTAAAACCCAAGGTGGATACCTGGTTGATTTCTGCCAGATAAAAAACGCCCATTCCAATCAGCAGGCAAATCACAAATAACCTGATCGTCTTGGGATTGACCGATAACTTCTTAGTCTTTGAAGTTTTGGTCAAAACCTGATGGCGGCGGTTGAATTTTGAAAAAAGGATGAATTTAGACATTTTTTATTTTTTCAGCGACTCGCAGCTTTGCGCTTCGCGATTTTCTATTATTTTTAATTTCTTTTTCCTTGGGAGTAATTGGCTTTTTGGTTAAAATTTTTATCTGCTTTTGATGACCACACCGACAAGCAGGAAAGGAAGGCGGACAAAGGCAATCTCTGGCTTCATCTCTGAAAAAGTTTTTAACAATTTTATCCTCTTTAGAATGAAAAGAGATAACAGCTAACTTGCCCCCTTCGGATAAAAGGTCAATAGCTTGAGGCAAGACTTTTTTTAAATTAGCAAGTTCTTGATTAACGGCGATCCGCAAAGCCTGAAAAGTTTTTGTAGCCGGGTGAATTTTTGGTTTCGGCTTATTGCGATACACTTGGAGTACGACGGAAGTTAAATGTTGACAGTTTTCAAATTTTTGTTTTTGTCTACTTGCTAAAATTTGTTTTGTGATTTCAGAGGCATATTTCTCGTCGCCGTACTCCCAGAGTATATCGCGCAAATTTTTTTCTGATAATTGATTTAAAAGGTCAGCTGCGGTCTTTCCTTCACCACCAAACCGCATATCAAGCGGTCCATCACCTAAAAAAGAAAATCCTCTAGATTTATCTTCGATTGCATAGCTAGATAAACCCAGGTCGAGTAGAATACCGCTAATCGGATGTATGAAGGGAGATGCATTTACTACTTTTTTTAAGTTAACAAAATTATCTGATACTATTTGATATCTTTTTTTGGAGAAACGTTTTAAATTTTCCCTGGCTTTTGATAAAGCCAGCTGATCCCAATCTACTCCCAACAATTTTCCGTTAGGATCCGTTTCCTCCAAAATGGCCTTTGCATGACCACCGCCCCCTAGGGTTAAATCAATAAAATTCTGATTTGGTTGGGGGTCTAAATATTTTAAGACTTCTTCTAAAAGAACCGGGATATGTTTGGTTGACATACTAGACGCCTATTTCACCTAAAGCTTCAGCAATGTCAGTAGAATTCTTTTCCGTGTCAGATTTATACTTATCCCAAACAGTTTTATCCCAAATTTCTAATCGGTTATAAAGACCGGTTACCACCACATTCTTTTTGATAGAGGCGTATTTCCTTAAATAATCCGGCAGGACAATCCTTCTTTGGCCATCCAGCTTCACATCCATCGCTCCGGCTAACATCAAACGGGCAAACGCTCTGGTATTTTGTTTGGAAATGGGTAAAGCAGCTAATTTATCGGCTAATTTCTTCCACTCTACTTTGGTGTAAAGAAATAAACAGTTATCCAATCCCCTGGTTACTACTGCGCCTTGCTTCAAAGCAGCTTGAAATTTTACCGGAATAGCCAGTCTTCCTTTGATGTCTATGTTGTGTTGGTATTCTCCAATGAACACAATAATTGATGTTTTAATAAATTAAAGTGGTTATCCACAATATTCTGACTTATCCCCACATTTATCCACTTTTCACCACTATGTATATATTATATACCACTTCAATCCACAAGTCAACACTTTTTGGTATTGCAAAATATTTATGAATATCTGTCAAATACAAAACGTAGGCGAAGTTGCGCAACTTCGCCTACGTTTTTTGTTATTCTAAGTTTTTCTTTTCGGCTTTGTAATATTCGGCGGCCTGCCGTAATAAGGCTCTACTATTCTAAATGTCTTGATTCTTTTCACTTGCCTAATCCCCTGCTCTATCATCTTTTTTCCTAACCTAACTCCCACCACCGGAATTTTTAAAGAGTAACCTAAAGTGTTGGCAGTAATCACTCCGATCCGTAATGAGGTAAAACCACCCGGTCCTTTTACTACAATTATCCCTTTTAATTTTTCTAAACTTGTTTCGTTCTTTTTCAATAAAGTTTTGACCATTGGTAATAGTTTTTCCGATTCCTGCCATTGGCATTCTTTGACAATTCGATCAAACCCTGCACCAGATGGTGCAGGGTCAAATAAAAAATCGGACTTGATAAGACCGACGGTAATTTTATTTTGCTCTGCCGTATTGATAAATAAAACCATATTTAAACAGATGACTGCAAGTGATAATAAGGTGGATGTTTTTTGTATCGTTGAATAGCCAACTTGACCACCGTCTCAATAAAAGTCGGGTAATCCATTCCAATCAGTTCGCCTGCTCCCGGCACACAATCATCTTCACCAATTGACGGATTGGGATTTAATTCCAGAACAAAAGGATTGCCTTCTTTATCTACCCTTATCTCAACTCTGCCGTAGTCATGACAATCTAAAATGTTATAAGTATCGGATGCCATTTTCTTAATTTTTTCTTCCAGTCTTTTGCCGATCTTGGCTGGCCGTTCTGCTTCGATATCATAATAGGGTGAATCTTCTTCTTCCCATTTGGCTTCAAAGGGAAAGATGTGCCACAAATTCTCGGGTAGTTTACTAAAATCCCATTTGGTCATGGGCAGCACGGTCAACTCGTTATCGTTGCCGATAATCGAAACATCTATTTCATCACCATCGATAAATTCTTCGATCAAGGCTGGTCTTTTGATTTTCTTAATTACGTATTCTACTTGCTTCTTTAATTGCTCCCAATTGGTTACTACCGAATCATTGGTAATGCCGATACTGTTATCGGTATTGGCTGGTTTGACAATCAAAGGAAATTTTAGGTCACCGCGAATTCTATCATCAACATTATAAATATAATCGTAGTTTGGAGTGGGAATGCCGTGAAAGTTTAAAAGTTTTTTTACTCTTATCTTATCAATACATAGAGCTAGCGTCTGGGGATTGGAACCAGTGTAAGGAATTTCGAAAATATCCAGCAAAGAAGCGGCGTGTGGTTCCAGTAAAGAACAATCATTAACTCTTTCGCAAACATTAAACATCATGTCAATTTCCGCTTTTTGCAGTTTTTTTAAAGGCAACGGATTGTGATTCAAATCAAAAAAGGTCACCTTATGACCGTTTTTTTCCAGAGCTTTTTGAATACCTTTGCCTATAGCCGTTAAATCCTGTTCTACCAGATTTTTTTTGCCTTTTGGTTCAAATATATTGCATAAAACACCGATATGAAGGGATTTTATCTCTTCTTCGGCTATTTTGATGATCTTATCAATTTTTTGGGCCCCATTTTTCTTTCTCACTCTCTCTACTATACGGTTGCCGTTTCCGTTTTGCTGCTGGTCCCAATTGTTGTTAGCCATTTAAATAAATAAATTTTTTGTTTTATGGCTAAAAAATTTTCAATAAAGAAAACTTTTTTACTTTTTAAAATATTTTTAAAGAAAAACTAATAAAAAATTTATGTGGATAAGTGTTACATTATTATTATAAAATAAAAAAAACTTTTTGACAAGTTTTTTAAAAATATTTTAATTAATTTATTTTTCTAAATTTTTTCCATTAAACGTTTTAAGTTTGGTTCCATGCCAATAATGTTT
>JAIWBS010000058.1:0-3093 GCA_048633705.1 Pirellulales bacterium | reverse complement strand
GTTTAGAAAATTTTTCAGTTCTGTTCAAGGAAAGAAGAGCCTCCAAACTAATCGTTGAAGCAATTGTCCGTTCTGGCGCCTCTTTGCGCAGTGAATTAAAACAACAGATGAAACAGAATCGATACCTGATAACTGCCATGGACGGAGAGACCTTCGGTCACCATCGACCGGGTTTAGAGGAGCTACTCTACGATATTTTTGCCCAACCCCAATTTAAAAAAGTTTTCATTTCAGATATTATCAATAAATTTCCGGATGGTGGTCCAATTAAACCCCTGTCTTCTACCTGGTCAATTTTCCCCGAAGATTTAAAAAACAAATTGCCCTACAAACTATGGTGGGATCCCAAAAACAAATTACATAAAGTGCAATGGGATTTCACAAACTTTGTAATTAAAGAAATCGCCAAATCAAAAGGCCATAAAGACTATCGAAAAATTAGGTTAAGGTTGGATCTGGCGCTAGCTAGTTGTTATTATTGGTGGGCTTCAAAATACTGGTGGTCACTGGAAATCATTGAACAGGGTGCTTATGACATGAAAAATGTTTTGGCTGAATCAAAGTTGACTTCTAAAAAAATTAAGGGAAAAGCCGCCAATTATTACCGGCAAATTTTAGACATCGCCTTTAATTGGCAAAGGACAGGGGAGATCCGCCGTTTCCATATGAGCCAAGAAAACTGGCAGACTAAACCATTTAAAGAAAGAACACACCCTGAATGGTTTAACCAAATGATCCTGGAATTCGAAGCTGAAATGAAAAAGGCGGCCCAAAACCAAGAGTACGAACAAGCCATTAAATGGCGCGATGCAATTATTAAACTGCGTTCCGGAGCTGACGTTTTTGATATTTTACATGTGGTAAATGAATTGTGGACTGTCAGAAAAATTCCATCCAGCAAACCATTTCTGCAGCAGAAACGGTTTTCCAAATTCGCCAAGAAGTATTTTCTACCCCTAGAATCAAAAAGCAAAGATGAACCAAAAGGGACAATAAAAAAAATCCTCGATGAGAAATTCATAAAACAACTTTTTTCCAAAGCAGTACAGACAAATTATAAAACTAAGTTAAGCAGAGTAACTATTAAAGTGGAACGCAACTTCCTGAGAAAATTCGAAACCCTGGCTTTAAGATTTACTCTGTATCTAAAAAATGGTAAGAGAGTATATTGGCGGGGCAATGCCACTATTCATGACCAATCACCCTATTATACCTACCGGGCCTTTACCTATTTAAAGAAACTTGGCTATCAAGATATGGTTCCTTTGATTTTTGATTACCGTAAAAGTTTGAACCTACTCTACTACCAAGAAATGCCTGGAAAAACTATTCAAAACTTAATCGACACAAAAAACATTGGGAATCTAGAAAATTTAGTTAAAAAAACCGCTCAGCTTCTGAAAAAAATCCATCAGATACATCCCGACAAGAAAGATATTCCTCTCTGGACTAAACAGATGGAAAAAAAGGAAAGATTAAAAGAAATTTCTCTTGTTAAAAAAAGCTATAAAAACAATAGGGGGCGTTTCCAAAAAATCTTTCAGGAACTGGAAAGGAAAAGGCAAAAACTGTCTAATTATTTTAATAACCAAAAAAATTACCGATTGTGCCACGGCGATTTCCATCCGGGCAATGTACTAATCCATAAAGATAAACTAAGCGTAATCGATTTTGGTTCTGCCCGTTATTACGAACCCTGTTTTGATGTTGCTCGTTTCACCATTCAGTTAGAGCTAATGATCCGGCTTCAGTTTAAAAAACGGCATGCAGAAATAGTCAAACCATTGCAACAACTATTTCTAAAGGAATATTTTGGTAAAAGTATGGGCAAAGTTGATCGATTTAAAGTAAAATACTATGAGATCAGGCACTTACAACAAATAGCCTCGATTATTTCAATAATTGAATTAAAGGATCACCAAGAAAACGCCATGAACGCGTTTTTCGAAATTGCCCAGAAAAGGTTAAAAAAACTATGAAGTATATCGATCTCCATTTACATTCTTACTATTCAGATGGTCAACTATCCCCTCAGGCCGTTTTGCAAAAGGCCAAGCAAGCCGGTAATCATATCGTCTCTTTAACCGACCATAATGGAATCTCGGGGATAGAATCAGCTGCTCAAACCGCCCGTAAGCTAAAAATTAAACTAATTACCGGTATTGAATTTTATTGTATTTATAAAAAAAGAAGGTTGCACATTCTGGGCTACGATTTCGATCCCGCCAGCCCTGCCTTAATCAAAGTAATTGAGCAAGCTCAGAGTAAGCATCAAAAAAGAATAGTGGAAATTTTTGTCAAAGCAGAAAAGGCTGGTTTTACTATTAATTATGAAATAATTAATAAAACCAAATCGGTTTATTTGGGTTGGGGAGAAATTATTAGCAACATTCAATTAAATGCCAGAAATCGCCAAAAAATTCAAAGAGACTTGGGTCGAAACGCCGATCTATTTGAAATCATTAATAAATATTTTGGTTTCGGTACACCTGGGTTCACCATGCCGGTAAGTTGGCCAGCGATCAATTTCATTGCCGCAGTAAAGCGGGCAGGAGGCATCCCCATTTTAGCTCATCCCGGTCAACAGCTATCCTCTAAAGATGATCATATTGTCCTTGAACTAAAAAAAGCGGGCCTTAGGGGAATTGAAGCGCTCACTCCCTACCATAACTGGCACCAGATTCTCTACTACCAGAGATTAGCCCATCAGAACAAACTAATCGTTACTGGTGGTACTGATTATCATGGAGATATCTTTGACAATAGACTCCAATTAAAAAAACAATGGGATTATTTTTCCATTCCTGATAAGATATACAAGCAAGGATTAAAAAAATTAATCAGCTGAAATGGCCCAATCAAAATACAAAATCCTATTTGCTTCATCCGAACTGACCCCCATTGCAAAAGTGGGGGGCTTGGGCGATGTGGCTGGTGCTTTGCCCGTTGCCCTAAAAATGCTCGAGCAGGACATAAGGGTAATTATCCCTAAATACGGAGTAATCGATACCAAAAAATACCCAGCCAAGAAAATCGCTTCCAGTATTCCTGTCTGGCTTGGTAATCAGAAGAAGGAAATTGATTTATGGGAAA
>JAIWBS010000057.1:0-2807 GCA_048633705.1 Pirellulales bacterium | reverse complement strand
ACATTGACGTAATTATGCCCGGTATTCTGGGTATGGCTATTATGATGGCGGCTATTCATGGGATTTCCTCGGAGATTACCAAATACCGTGAACAAAGACTATTAAAGAGATTGACCGCTACTCCGCTCAAAGTCAAAAACTTCTTAATGGCCGAGGTGCTTACCTATTTAATCATCGCGGCTATCCAAATAACCCTGATAATTCTGGTGGCTCGGTTGCTTTATGATGTTCAGGTGTTTGGCAACTACTTCTACATCTATTTACTGAGTTTCTTGGGTACCATAATTTTCCTCAATTTAGGCTTTTCAGTGGCTGGCTGGGCCAAATCGGTTAATGCGGCCGAATCAATGTCCAATGTAATTGCTATGCCGATGATGTTTTTGTCCGGTGTTTTCTTTTCTTCGGAGATGCTGCCGTCCTGGGCATACGCGGTGACTAAATACTTGCCTCTTTCTCCGCTAATCGAGGCTTTGCGCAAAATAGCCAATGACGGAGTGGGATTGGCTGAAGTGACCAGTCAACTCTGGATGATCTTAGGTTGGGTGGTGGTTACTTTCTTTATTGCCTGGAAGAGTTTTCGCTTTAACAAGAATATTTAAAAATATACAGATACCCCCACATTGAACAAAAGATGTTTTTTAATTATAATAAAGATGGTCAAATATTAATAATAACTTTATGATTCTAAAATCTAATAGCTTTAACCACAACGAAGATATTCCCAGAATCCACACCTGTGACAGTGAGGATATTTCACCCCATCTTCATTGGGCTGATTATCCCGATGGAACCAAAAGCTTCGCTTTATCATGTATTGATCCTAATGCCCCAGGCGGCAACTGGGTGCACTGGATAATGATTAATATCCCGATTTCCGTAACAGAATTAATGGAAGGGGCTCAAAAACCCCCGGGCGCTTCAGAGATAATCAACGGCTTTGGTAAAGAGGAATACGGAGGACCTTGTCCGCCGGCCGGTACCCATCATTATGTTTTTACTGTTTATGCCCTAGATACCGATCAGTTGATTGAGGTTAATAAAGATAATTTTGTCCAGAAGGTAAAAGAACACATAATTGAAGAAGCCGAATTGATGGGATCTTATTCTAGAAGTTAAAATAATTTTAAAGAAAAGAAGAAGAGGAGCCTGTGTTGATTGGCTCCTCTTTTGATTCCACTCGAGGTGAAATCAAGAAATGATCATAGCATTACGCTAGTAATGAGCTTTTTTGGGCCCACCTCTCTTGGTGAGCAGAGGCAGGCCCATGTCGTCTCTGCGACAGCTGCCCTTAAGCCTACCGCAGATCTGTCGCTTCGACGACATCCCCCCTCAGGGGTTTGTGACAAATACTGATAAGGGCGCATTTGCCCTTGTTAAGTGCGGTACCTGCCTCCAGTAAAGCGAGGAAAAACCAGAGACAGGTCCGGTCGTCTTCCGGTGGGGACTGCCGGAACCCCACGTCCCAACTCCCACTGGTCAACGACTGCTGTCTACCCAGCCCTACTGTTCGATGATACCGCAGTGACATCAGTAGTTGGTGCAGCCAGGTGACAGCTCCCCGCAGTCTTACGGCCGCAAAACATATAAAAGCTTAATTAGCTTCTGTTGCTTTTTGGCTAGCCTCTCACAGACGGAAGCGAGACTAGCCACCCTTGCCAGACCGCTTCTAAACAGACGGAAGCGGAGGCAAACTTATCGTAGACCTCATTTTTTTATTTGTCAACTTGAGAAATTGTGAGAAAAATATAGAATTGTGCTAGAATAAAATTGAGATAATTAGGTTTCAAAATTGAAGTTATCTTTATTCAACTATAATCTACCAAAAAACTTAATCGCCCAGCAGCCGGTTAAACCGAGAGACCATTCCCGGTTAATGGTGATTGATAAAAAAACCAAACGGATTGAGCACCGCCGTTTTTTTGATTTGCCAGAATTTTTAGAGAAGGGTGATGTTTTGGTATTAAATAACACTAAAGTATATCCGGCTAGATTATGGGCTAAGAAAAAAACCACTGGTGGTAAAATTGAAGTGTTATTATTAAAACAGTTAAAAGGGAAAACTTGGGAAGTGTTGATTGGTGGCAAGATTAGACGGGAAGGAATAGTTTTGGAATTTACTAAAGGTTTGGAAGGTCAAGTGATGAAAAAAATGTCAGATGGTGTTTGGCAGATTAAATTTAACAAACCAAGGACGGATTTTTGGCGGATTATTGAACAAATAGGCGTAGCACCTACTCCACCGTATATTAAAGTAAAAAGTAAAAAGGAAAAAGTTAAAAGAGATTATCAGACAGTGTTTGCAAATAGAACTGGTTCCGTGGCTGCGCCGACTGCCGGGTTACATTTTACCAAAAGACTATTAAGTAAACTGAAAAAGAAGGGTGTCCAAATCGAATATATTACCCTTCACGTTGGCTTTGGCACCTTTCAGCCGGTAAAAGTTGATGATGTTGAAAAACATAAAATGCATCCGGAATGGGTTGAGACCGAAAAAGGAACAATTCAAAGATTAAAGAAAGCAAAAAAGGAAGGTAGGCGGATTGTTGCGGTTGGTACTACGTCAGTTAGAACATTAGAAACAGTGATAATAAAGAAATCTAATCAAGACTTTAAGGGTTGGATCAATTTATTTATCTACCCTGGTTATAAGTTTAGATTTGTCGATGTTCTTATTACCAATTTTCATTTACCCAAGTCCACTTTATTGATGTTGGTATCGGCTTTAGCCGGCAGCCAGTTTATCCAAAATTGTTATAAAATTGCTGTTAGAAAAAAATACCGGTTTTATTCATTCGGTGACGCCATGT
>JAIWBS010000056.1:0-2404 GCA_048633705.1 Pirellulales bacterium | reverse complement strand
GAGATGAAGGTGTTGTAGAATGGATTATGTTTCAACTTCTTAGTTTGCTAAGAGGCTTTGGCAAATATCAATGGAAAGACTATCCCGCTGAACTTTGTGGTAAAACAATTGGAATTATTGGGTTAGGGGTAGTCGGAAAGTTACTGGCTGACGCCGCATTAGGTTTCAAAATGGAGGTTTTATACAACAGCAGAACAAGAAACTCAGAATGGGAAAAAAGAGGAGTTGTTTTTGTCAATAAAAAAAATCTTCTTCAAAAAAGCGATATTATCAGTTTGCAAACTCCAAGAAATGTAAAAGTGCTTGATAAAAATGATTTTGCCTTGATGAATGGAAAAATACTGACAAACACTACTTTAGGCAAAGCCTTTACCAAGAAGGATTTTATTGAATGGATAAAAGAACCAAACAATTATGCGATTATGGACGGAGCCTCGGATTTTGCTGATGAATTTAGAAATTTAGATAGAGTGATCTATTCCGATATTATTTCGGGGCGAACCAAAGAATCAATTATCAGGTTAAGCCAAAAAGCTTTGCAGAATATTAATTCATATCTGGCGAGAAAACCAATTAACCATATTTCTTGCAATTAGATCATATGAAAACAGTAGAACTAAGCCCTGGACAAATAATAACTTTAAATGATTATCCCATACGTGATAATGTGATATTAGGCGACTATTTTAGAAAATGTAAACATGGGGAAAAGCTACCCTTTGTTCCGGTCATTAAGAAAGATGTCCTCAGCAAATATTTTGATGATAAACTTTCCCAGATATTTAAAGAATTCGAAGAAATAAATCCAGCAGCAGAATATTTTATGCTGGATGGTAGTCACCGGACTACTGCCTCAACCCTGGCTGGTTGCCAGATTAACGTGGTAATTTACGAAAAGGATGAAGATATCAGCCGAGCCAGAAAATTGGTTACAGAAGGTCAAGTTCTTAAGAACAAAACACTTGATCATACCTTAGAAGAAAACTGTGCGATATTGAATAAGCACTTTAAGGAAAAACCATATTTTATGACTGTTGCTCATAAAACAAAAAAAATGGTTGAAGATAGAATTTTACCTCAAGATATAGTTGAGTCTAAAAACTAATACTTCGCTAAAAAACGGGAATAAATAAAAACTTTAAGCTAAACCAAAAAGACCCGCTGAAATCCATCGGGTCTTTCTAGTAATAACTTGGCAGTTACAGAATATTCTCTTTGGCTGCTTTAGCAACACGGAATTTAACCACAGTTTTGGCCGGAATATGAATTTCTTCTCCGGTGGCTGGGTTTCGACCCATGCGGGCATTTCGGTGTTTTTTCACCAATTTCCCTAAACCAGGAATAGTGAATTCACCATTCTCTTTGGTTTGTTCGTAGGCAGTGTTCACAAAGAGTTCAACGAACTCAATTACCTCTTTTTTGGGCTTACCGCTTTTTTCCGCTAAGTGAGCCATTAGCTGTGACTTGGTCATTTTTGCCATGTCAGTCTCCTTTATTAAGTTATTAACAAACTGTAATCAGTATAACAAAATATTTAAAAAAGGCAATAAAATTGGGGATAAAATTGCCGCACAATTATTTACTAACGTAAAATTTAGCTAAGGTTAGCATAAAAAAGAAATTAGTTATTTATTGGTGATTTGTTATAATTAAGTTGAAAAACAGTAAATTGGAAAAACAGTTATATGATGCACAATGTTTTCATGTTGCTTGGGGGATTAGCTCTGTTCATGTACGGAATTTTTTTATTGTCTGAGGGTTTTCAGAAAATTGCCGGGGATCGGTTAAAAAAAATATTAGAGAGATTTACTAATAGACCGATCAAGGGTGTGGTTTCAGGCGCGGCCGTCACTTCAATTGTCCAGAGCAGCAGTATCACTACGGTGATACTTTTAAGTTTGGTTAATGCGGGAATGATTAAAATTACGAGCGGAGTAGGGGTGGTAATGGGTGCTAATATCGGGACGACGATTACGGCTCAGATTCTCGCTTTTAAACTGGAAAGCTTAGCTCTACTTTTCGTCGTTTTGGGAATTACCCTTTGGTTTATTAACCGGGGGCCCAATGTACGTTATTGGGGAAATGTTCTGCTCGGGTTGGGATTATTGTTCTTGGGTATGAGTTTTATGAAAGACGGTGTCACTCCACTGAGAAGTTCGCAATTTTTTATGGATATGCTGACATCTTTTTCCCAGAAACCGATTTTAGGAATTCTGGCTGGTGCACTTTTTACTGGATTGGTCCAAAGCAGCAGTGCTTCCATCGGTTTAACAATTGCTTTAGCAAAATCAGGAATAATTGGATTAGGAGCTGCTATCCCGATTATCCTGGGAGCGGAGATTGGAACTACGGTAACTGCTTTGATCGCTTCTATCCCTTTGGGCAAAAATGCCAAGCGAGTAGC
>JAIWBS010000055.1:0-24656 GCA_048633705.1 Pirellulales bacterium | reverse complement strand
TTGAAGATAAAAAATCTTAAGCCGGTTATCGACCAGGAGGTTAATTTAATCCAACAAGGAATCATCAACGCTGACCTGATTAATACTGTCAGTCCTACTTATGCCCAAGAGATCCTTACTCCCGAGTACGGTGAGGGACTCGAGGGGGATTTACAAAAAAGAAAAAATGATCTTTTTGGCATAGTAAACGGCATTGATATAGACAGATTCAATCCGGAGATTGATCCGGAAATAAAAGCCAACTACTCGATTCTTAACCCGGCCGACAAAATGGTCAACAAACTAGATTTACAAACCTTAGTCGGCTTCAAACAAAATACGGAAAAACCCCTTTTGGGGCTTGTTTCCCGCCTAACCAACCAAAAGGGAATTGAATTGATCGGTAAAATAATCGAACCTGCTGTAAAACTAGGGGCTCAATTCGTTTTGTTGGGTTCGGGTTCACCAGAATTTGAAAAGATTTTAACTGCTGCTCAGAAGAAATTTAAAAAAGAAGTTTACGTCAAAATCGGTTTTGACGCCGGCTTGGCTCAAAAGATATACGCTGGCTCTGACCTTTTTTTAATGCCATCTCGATTTGAACCGTGTGGATTGGGCCAGCTAATTGCCATGAGATACGGCACCCTTCCCATAGTGCGATCAACTGGCGGTCTCAAAGATACGGTTATTGATGCCATTTTGGACCCTGAGCAAGGTAACGGCTTTGTCTTTGATAAATATAATAGTAAAGAGTTGTTAGCTAAAACCAAGGAGGCTTTGACCCTCTTTAAAGATCGCGGTAAATGGACTAAAATTATCTATAACGGAATGGGTCAAGACTTTTCTTGGGACCAATCCTCTAAAGAATATCTAAAGCTCTATCAACAAGTAAAAAGTCAATAATGACGCCGAAAAATCACAAATCAGAAATTCGCAAAGATTACTTCCTTGATCGCTATGTAATTATTACCCCCAAAAGGGCTAAGCGGCCAAGAGATATTAAAGAGGAAACTAAAATCGAATTCTTGCCCTCTTGTCCTTTTTGTCCGAGCAATATTGAAAAAAAGTTGGAAGTAGCCACTTATGGCCCCAAAAATAAGTGGTTGGTCAAATCAATTAAAAATAAATTCCCGGCCCTTACCCCAGATAACCCCAAGGCTTACGGCTACCAAGAAGTGGTAATTGAAACCCCTGATCACAGTCAAGAAATGGGGGATTTAAAGGTAAATCATATTACCAAAATTATCGAGGCCTACGCCGATAGGACCAAGAAGTTATCCCAAGATAAAAAGATCGAATATATCTTAATCTTTAAAAACTATGGGGGCAAAGCTGGCGCCTCGATCTATCATGCTCATTCCCAAATCTTTGCTTCGGAACTTTTACCGCCCGACGTTTTAGATGAACTGACAAAAGCCCATCAGTATCAAACCCAGCACGGCATCTGCCCTTTCTGTGAAATTATAAAAAAGGAACAAGGTGGGCCCAGACAAGTCTACGCTGATAAATACGTGGTGGCTTTCTGTCCTTACGCCTCGGCTTATCACTATGAGGTTTGGATCTTTCCTAGACGGCATCCTGACAACATCACCGAATTAACCAAAAAAGAAAGACTCTCCTTTTCCAAGGCTCTCAAAAAGATCATCGGAAAATTAAATAAAAGCGACATTTCCTACAACTACTTTCTCCACCAGATAATAAAAGATCCTGATCAGCATTTTTATCTAAAAATTCAGCCCAGGGAGAGTATTTGGGCCGGGGTAGAACTGGGTTCAGGAGTAGTAATTAATTCCGTACCTCCAGAAGCAGCGGCTAAATTCTATAATAAAAAATAATCGCTAAAACATACAGCTGGCTTCTTATTGCTAGCTGTTTTTGTTATAATAAAATTATGACAAAACAAGATATTATTGGAATAGACGCCGGTGGTACTTGGATTAAAGGAGGGCTGGTTAGAAATAATAAAATCATTAAATTTAGTAAAGTTCCCGTTAAAAATCAGGGGAAATTTTTGATGCGGGCAATAACCGATTTAATATCACTGTTAATAACTCCTCATACTAAAACCATCGGTTTAGCTCTACCCGGCAATATCGATCCGAAAAGAGGCATTCTCCATTATTGCCACCATTATCCCAAAAGTCCTCGCCACCTAAAAGTAGCCAAAGCTCTTCAACAAAAATTTAAGATACCCGCTTACACTGACCATGATCTTAATTGTTTCACTTTGGCTGAAGCAGTTGTTGGCCAAGGCAAAAAATACCCGATTGTCGCCGGCGTTACTCTAGGCACTGGTTTTGGCTTTGCCTTTACTGTCAATCAAAAAATTTATCATGGCAGCCAAAACATCATCGAATTTGGTCATACTATCGTCCAAAAAGGTGGAGCTAGGTGTAAATGTGGCGGGAGTGGTCATTTGGAGTCTTATGTTTCTGGCAAGGCGCTAATCAGTCTGTATAAAAAGAAAACGGGTCGCCAAAAAGATACTTATCAAATCGTAACAGCCGCCCAAAAAGGAGAAAAGGCAGCCCTTTCAACCCTCGGAACCATGTCAGATTATTTGGCTGTTGGTTTAGCTAATATTATTTATTCTTATAATCCTCATATTATTGTAATAGGCGGGGGTTTAAGTGCTGTTTCTAAATTGGTCAATCCGGCTAGGCAAAAAGTCAAAAAACTATTACTATACCCTGAACAACTAAAAACCAAGATTGTTAAGTCAAAAACACCTTATCAATCGAATATTCTGGGGGCGGCCTTAATAACTAATAGCAAATATGGTAAAACCAGAATCATTTAGTCAGGCATCCTTTGCCGAAAACCCTACTCCAGCCAAATCAGAAAGCCAGCCGGATAATCAGGAAGCCTTTCTAAGAAGAATTGCTGGCAACACTGAGCTTAAGGTGGAAAAGCTTTCTCCTGAGACCTGTCTTCGAATTGAAAGTGATTTCCAAGAAAGCGAGACAATCAAGGAGTATCTGGCCAAAGATACCAATATCGACCATCTGCGTGAAGTAGCTGGCTGGCTGGAAAATGAGTTAGGGGGGAGCAAAGTAGCTGATGGGAAAAAAGCAGAGGTGGTCGAAACGGCAAAAAAACTGCTCAATGAGGTTGTTTTTAGCTGTCATAAATATACGGAAAATGTACGTGTTTACGAGAGAACTAAGGATAGAACCCGGTTAATGGATAACCGGGAAAGGGCTGAAGCTTTGGCCAAGCGCGGATTCGCCCGCCGGGCCGCTCATGATGCAACAATCGATATTTGTCGCGCCTACAATCGATATCTTAGCCATACCCTACATGATCAATACGAACTTGACGTGCCTGAGAACTTTCTTATCCCCAAAGAAATGATGCGTGACCGTATCACGTTAAGAAAATGGGCTCAAGATACAGACTATTATTTAACAGTTCAAAAAATAATTGAAGAAATGAAGAAGCGGGATCAGACCAAAGGTCCGACCCCGCCCGAAGAGCAGATCGCTCATTGACAAACGTGGTGCGAGAGGCCCAGAGCCCAAATTGTAAGCTCTGGATCAGAGACACTCTCGGCTGGCCAAAAGACAGCTACTGAGCTTCTCTTCCTGACCTCATCGATCGACCCACGAAGCAGTTGAAAATCTTGAGCGAGCGTCTCCAGGTCTTGATCCGGAGACGCGGGCGATAGATGTGACGCTAGGTTTATTGACCCGATCTCGAGTTTCCTCACCAGATCAGAACCAACACCAGCAATCGCCCTCTCCCAGTCATTTGTCTGGAAGATCATGATGTTTTTTCCTCCCTTGATGCAGGGGACTTAGGCTGGCACTACCTTGTGTTGCCAACTACCCGAAAAACCGCTAATATGGACACCAAGCATCATCGTATATTATCACAAAAATAAAACATTGTCAAGACCCCATGCCCATACCTCAATTATCCTGGAAAGACAGTCAAATAAAAGAAAGAAAGGGTCCTAAAAAACCCCTTTTTAAAAAAGGCAATTGGAAAAGGAATTTGTTGCCAATTTTAGGTATTGCTTTTATTGTAGGGGTGGTTATTGCAGTAGCAGTTTTTGCTTGGTTTTCCAAAGACCTGCCTGATCCTGATAAATTAATCGAGAGGCAAGTAGCCCAAAGCACCAAAATATATGACCGCACCGGGGAGACTGTCCTTTATGAAATTTCGGGTGAAGAAAGAAGGACCATCATCCCCTTTGAGGAAATCCCTGAACATATGAAGTGGGCCACCATTTCTGCCGAAGACGAAAGATTCTATGAGCACGGCGGATTTAGTTTTCACAGAATAATTATTGCACTTATTACTGACATCATTAAGGGCAAAAAGGCCCAGGGTGCTTCTACTATCACCCAACAATTTGTAAAAAACGCTATCTTAACTACTGAAAAAACCTGGACCAGGAAAATTAAGGAGGCGATTCTTACTTACCAAATCGAAAGGAAATTTTCCAAAGACCAAATTTTGCAAATGTATCTCAATGAAATTCCCTATGGCTCAAATTTCTACGGTATCGAATCTGCTGCTAATGGTTACTTCGGTAAATCAGCCAAGGATCTTACCCTAGCTGAATCAGCTGTCTTAGCTGCCTTACCCCAAGCCCCCACCTACTATTCTCCCTATGGCAGCCACCAAGACGCCTTAATTTGGAGACAACAATGGGTACTCGACCGAATGGCGGAATTGGAATATATCACAACTGACCAGACAGAAGAGGCAAAAAGCCAGGAGTTAGCTTACTCTTATCGATCTAGTTCGATAAAAGCCCCTCACTTTGTGATGTATGTAAAAGAAATTTTAACTGAAGAATACGGCGAAAAATTAATCGAACAGGGAGGATTAAAGGTTTTTACCACTCTAGACTTATACAAACAAGAAATCGCTGAACGGGTGATCGAAGAAGGGGCGGCCAAATACGAACAGTATGGGGCCTCTAACGCAGCCCTGGTTTCTATAGACCCTAAAACTGGAGAAATTTTAGCCATGGTAGGTTCCCGCGATTATTTCGATTTAGAAAATGACGGCAATGTTAATGTCACTATTAGAGACAGGCAACCAGGGTCGTCTTTTAAACCCATCGCCTACGCTACTGCTTTTCAAAAAGGCTTTACTCCTGAAACTATGCTGTTTGATTTGGTAACTGATTTTGGGGCAGGCAGCACCCCGTATATCCCAAAAAATTACGACTTTTCAGAACGCGGTCCGGTTTCCATGCGTCAGGCCTTAGCTGGTTCCCTAAACATCCCAGCTGTTAAAACTCTCTATTTGGCGGGCATAAATAATGTTTTGGATTTAGCCAACGAAATGGGCTACACTACCCTCAATGACCCCGAACGATATGGCCTGTCTCTTGTCCTGGGGGGTGGAGAGATAAAACTACTTGATCATGTTGGAGCTTTCTCTGTTTTTGCCAGAGAAGGCCAAAGACACCCAACTAGTGCAATATTGCGAGTGGAGGATTCTGGCGGTAAACTACTGGCAGAAAAACAGGACACTGAGATTGAAGTATTGGATAAAGAAACTTGTCGAAAAATCAATAGTGTTTTATCCGATAACGGGGCCCGATCATTTGTTTTTGGCAGCCAAAATTATCTTAATTTAGGAGCCAGACCAGTGGCTGCCAAGACAGGAACCACCCAAAGTTTTCGCGACGCCTGGACTATCGGCTACACCCCTTCAATCGCCACCGGTGTCTGGGTGGGCAATAATGACAACACCGAAATGAAAGTGGGAGCGGCTGGATCAGTAGTTGCTGCTCCTATTTGGTATAGCTTCATGCGGGAAGTTTTGGGGGATACTCCGATAGAAGCTTTTAATGCACCAAAATCTTCTGGAGCCGACAAGCCAATTCTTAGAGGAGAAATTGATACCTTAACCACTGTCTGGGTGGATAAATTTACCGGACGGGTAATACCTGACAAATGCCTTGACGACTACCCAGCCAAATATGTTGAGGAGAGGGAGTTTAAAACCACCCACAATATCTTGCATTTTGTTGATAAAAATAATCCTGACGGCACAACGCCTGCCAATCCGGGTTTAGATCCTCAATACTCTAACTGGGAAGCCGCCATCCAAAAATGGGCCTTAGGACAAGGCGGCTATCTGGTTACTGACGTTACTTATGAAGACTGTAATTTACGCAACCAGCCGAGCTTGGAACCCACTATTACTATCGAATCGCCTGACCAGGGGGATAAAATTACCAAACAAACCATCAATATTACCACCAGCACTATCTCCCCTGTTGACATCAAGGCGGTCGAATTCTACATAGACAATCAGTTGATCGGAACCGTCAATAATTCCCCCTACCACCTTTCCTACACGGTTACTACCCTGGACAACGGGAAACATATTCTTAAAACGATTGTTTATAATAAAAACGATTTTTTCGGGGACGATGAAGTGGAGTTCACACTAAATCTCGAAGATCGGTCTGCTGTATATTATTTCTCTTCGCCTGCCAAGAATATAACCATATCAAGTGACGATTTTCCTTACTCTATTGATATTTTTGCCTACGACCCTAAGGGGATAAAGAAAATAGAACTCTTTTACGTAGATCCTGCTGATAATGTTAGCCGCCCTATCGACTCTAGAGACAATCCCGAATCAAGCAACCAAACATTTGTTTGGGACAACTCACCTGACCCCAGTTCCTACCGCCTCTACTTCCAGATAACCAACAACCAAAATAAGGCTGTCAAAAGCGACAATCTTACCTTAACCATAAAATAATTGTTTTAAGTTAAGAACCGGAGATTTTTAATTACGGTTTTTTTAAATTTCTGATTAATTTTTGCTATTATTGGTTTTTGATAAAGTCGGATTTCTGAAGCTAGAACCGAACTGGTAACCGAAATGTGCAGTACCTGATTCTTGAGATAAAGGGGTTTAACTTGATGATTTGTTTTCTTTTTTAAAAACTGCATTAATAGTTTTTCAAATTCAGCCATTACTCTAACTGCCGTAATTTGCTGGTGAATACCAAACCTTTTGGCTGATTTTTCTAATAAGCTGCGGTCTAGCTTAACTATCATTACTGTTTAATGGGCATGATTATGTACAAATAACCGGTCTGACCAATTGGTGCTAGCAACCCTGGGTTTACACTATCGATTAACCTTAGTTCAGCCTCTTCCGTCTCTAGATTAGCTAAACCGTCTAATAAATAGCGGTAGTTAAAAACTATTTGGTTAGGTTGGCCCTCCAGTTTTATTTCAAGCTCGGATTTATTTTCACCAACCTGCGTATTAGAAGCAAAAATATTTATACGACTATCCTCAAAATCAAGGTTAATGTCGTTTATACCGCTTTTACAAAAGAGGGAGGCGGTTTTTACGGCTTTTGTGAACTCTGCAACGTTTATTATCGCTTTAGTTTGTTGTTCTTTGGGGATTATTTGCTGATAGTCAGGATATTGCCCATCAATCACCCTGGAGACCAACTCTACATCATCGACGGTAAAAAGAATTTGGTTTTCATTTAAGGTAATTTTTGTTTCTTCTTTTTCTTCTTCAAGTATCCTCATTAATTCTTGATAGGTTCTGGCTGGCACAATCACTTTTTGTTCTTTTTTTACCGTGTTGATTAATTTGACTTTTCTTTCAGCTAAACGGTAGCTGTCAGTAGACACCAAGGTTAATTCTTGATTCTCTAAGTGAGTATAAACCCCGGAGATTTCTGGACGTGATTCATCGTAAGCTACTGCAAAGACGACCGAAGACACTGCTTTTTTAAACTCTTTGGTTCTAATGTGGTTAGCGACTTTGGTTTCTATTTTGGGAATGACCGGAAATTCATCTGGGGACATGCCTTTTATTTTAGTGTGCGATTTACGACAATCCACAACCAAATCATTGTCCACCAATTCAATATCCACCCTTTCATTTGGCAAAAGACCAACATAGTCAGTAAATAGTCGGGCAGGAACAGTTGTCCTTCCTTCTTCTTCTACTTTTCCCCTAACCAAACAAGAGATCCCCACCTCTAGATTCGTGGCAGATAGTTTAATGCCTGTTTTACTAGCTTCAATTAACACATTACCTAAAATAGGTAAATTAGCATTTTTATTGGCTATATGACTAACAACCGACAAGCCTCGATTAAGATTTTCTTGGGTGCAAGAAAATTTCATATAATTATCTCCTTAAGTAATTTATTAATTAAATAATAGTAATAAGCCATGTTGATATGTGGAAAAAGTTAGAAAATTGTTTTTAATTATTGTTTTTATTGGCTACAGTTGGTTGAATTTGATTCCTGATATGTGAAGAAGTTGTTAAAAAACTTCTGGAAGAAATGTTGATAAATATAGTAAAAGCGATTTTTGGAAAAAGGTTATTTTTTTATCCTCATTTTGTAGGCAGTTTTTTAAGATGTTTTGCACATTAGCTATACAGCCTTTGTCTAACCAAATTAATGTCTTGTCTGATTTTTTCGTTTTTTTCAATTTCTTTAGATATTTTGGAGCAAGCATGCATAGCAGTGGTGTGATCTCGACCCCCTAACTCCTGGCCAATGCTTGGGTAGGAGCTTTTTAGATCTTCCCTCATTAAATACATGGTGATTTGCCTGGGGACCACTAATTCTTTTTTACGGCTTTGACCAAAAAGGTCGTCAGAGGAGATGTCAAAATAACTGGCCACAGTAGAAATTAGCAGTTTTGGGGAAATTGCTTTTTTAGGAGAGGTGGAGATAAGGCTAGACAACACATTTTTAGCAATTTCTAAATCTGGCTCAACGTTATTTAACTGCGCAAAAGCAACTACTTTATTAAGGGCACCCTCTAGCTCCCTGACGTTATTTTGAATGGAGGTGGCGATATAACTAAGAACGTCATGGGCAATGGTCTGGCCCTTTTCTTTGCATTTTGATTCCAGGATAGCGAGTCTAGTTTCTAGATCAGGAGAAGCGATATCGGCGATCATCCCCCATTCAAACCGAGAAACAAGGCGTTGCTCAAGCGCAGGGATAGCCTTGGGGGGGCGATCAGAGCTCAAAACAATTTGTTTGTTAGCTTGGTGAAGAGCATTAAAGGTATGAAAAAATTCCTCTTGAGTTCCTTCTTTGCCGGCCAGAAATTGGATGTCATCAATCAATAAAACGTCCACTGAACGATAGGTGTCTTTAAAATTGTTGATTTTGCCATTAGAAATTGAGCGAATAAATTCATTGGTGAATTTTTCACAAGGAATGTAGATAACTTTTTTATTTGGATCTCTTTTAATAGAGTAGTTACCAATTGCCTGCATTAAGTGGGTTTTGCCCAACCCTACTCCGCCATAAAGAAAGAGAGGGTTATAAACCAAGCCCGGTTTTTCAGCCACAGCCTGACAAGCAGCCCTGGCCAATTCGTTAGCTTTTCCCACCACAAAAGTATCAAAGGTGTATTTTGGGTTTAATCCAAATTTATTAAAATGCTCACCATTATCGGTTTCAAGTTTTTGGGCTACTTCTTTAATTTTATTAACTTCTTTTTTTGCGTCTTGTTTTGCAGCCGTTTTTATATTTTCAACTTTATAAATAACGTCCTTAACCTTTTTGTTAGTAACGTTTTTTAGAGCCAATAAAATAGCTTTATGGTATTTTTGTTCAAGCCATACCTTGGTAAAAGCATTAGGCACAGCAATAATCACCTTCTCGTTTTCGTAAGAAGAAATAAAAGTATTTTTGAACCAAGTGGTAAAATTGGCCTTTGACAAAGATAGCTCTAATTCGCCCAAAGTGGCTTGCCAAAGCTGGTTTTTCTCCATGGGTAAATACGAAAAAAGATAAAAAAATAAATAGGTCTTTATTGAATATAACATAAAAGAAATATGAGAAAAACACTAGAAAAGTTAATAAAATGTTAATAAACTGTGGATTAAATGAGGAAAACCAAAAACTCTCAAAAATCTATCATAACGCGAAGAGTCGAATTTTTGACGAGACTCAGTCAAATTGCTAGAATAAATAGGTTATTTGTAAAATGATTAAAGATTATGCCAAAAAGAACTTACCAGCCCAAAAAAAGGAGACGTCAAAAAAAACACGGCTTTAGGAATAGAAATAAGAGAAAAGCAGGCCGTAAAATAATAAAAAGAAGACGGGCAAAAAAAAGGAAACGATTGGCGGCTTAGCATGTTAAAAAGATTATATAGATTGACCCAAAAGAAAGATTTTCAGAGACTGTACAGAAATGGAAAAAAGGTAGTTGCCCCTATTTTTATTATAAAGTACTTACCGAATCAAAAACCGCATAGTCGTTTTGGAGTGGTGGTTTCATCAAAAGTGGCTAAAAATGCTTATCAGCGCAATAGGTTAAAAAGGCAAATAACCGAAATATTGCGCCATCAGTTTATTGCACAAAAACCAGGATATGATATTGTTCTAGTCAGTCTGCAAAAAATTAAAGAAAAATCCTTTCAAGAAATTGCCCAAACCATTCAGGATTTGTTCAAAAAGGCTAATTTATGGTAAGATGTTTATTAATATAAAAGTTCGTCAGCTTGTAATCAAGTCACTGAAGTTTTACCAAAAGACTTTTTCTTTCGACCATGGTTTTTTCCGCCACCTTTTTCCAGATGGTTGGTGCCGTTACCACCCGACCTGTTCGCAGTACGCCATTGAGGCTATAAACAAGCACGGTATAATAAAAGGAGGGTTAAAAGCTTTTTGGCGGGTGTTACGCTGCAACCCTTTTTCTAAAGGTGGTTATGACCCAGTAGAATAATTAAAAAAATAAAATGATAGAATTATTTAACACAGTTTTATACGAACCCCTATTTAACCTTCTAATGTTTTTTTATAAGGCTATTCCTGGTCATGATTTAGGTGTGGCCATTATTGCGGTTACCATAATAATAAAGTTTATTTTATTTTTCCCCTCACTGTCTGGTATAAAATCACAAAAAGCAATTCAGGAATTGCAGCCCAAAATCGACGAGATTAAGAAAAGGAACAAAGACAACAAACAAAAACAGAGCGAAGAATTGATGAAAGTATATAAGGAAAATAAAGTAAATCCCTTTTCTTCTTGTTTGCCTCTATTGATCCAGTTACCTATTCTAATCGCCTTGTTCAGAGTTTTTATGGGCGGCCTGAATACTGATCCAGAGACCGGAATATTGGTAAGCGACCAACTAGCTCATTTATACGGTTCTTTAAAGGATTATTTTTCCAATACAGCGATGTCTGCTACTTTTCTCAATTGGCGAGATTTATCCGAACCGTTTTGGGGTTTTGCCGTTTTAGCCGGCGCTTTTCAATTTTGGCAAACCAGGATGTTGATGTTAAGGAAGCCAGTGCCAAAAATTCCAGGAGCCAAAGATGAGGGTATGGCCGCCAACATGAGTAAGCAGATGGTATATTTTATGCCCATAATTACTGTATTTTTTGGCATGACCTTCCCAGCTGGCCTAACCCTTTATTGGATGTTTTCTACTTTATTTATGGTTGGCCAGCAGTATTACTTTTTGCGTCGTAAAAAGAAAGAGGTTAAACATGAACCTCAACAAAAACCAGTTAATTAATCTACCGGTTTACACCAAGTCTGGCCAGAAATTGGGCCGGATAGTCAATTTTGAATTTAATACTCAATTACAGGAGATAGTAAAGTATTATATTAAGGCAGAGAATATAATCAAGGAGCTAATTGAAAAAGATTTAGTAATTTCAGCTGAGCAGGTGATATCGATAGATGATGAGAAGATGGTAGTGGAGGATTTAGCGGTAAAAGAGAAGAAGCTGGCTAAGCAAAAAGTTTCAGCCATGCCAGTCTAAAAAAGAATAAACAAAAAACTCCAAATTTGAACCAGGAGTTTTTTTGTTTACCGTAATTTATATATAGACGACAGCTAGCCCGGATTTATAATATCAAGGTTGTCTTTTAGTTTTTGGCAATAACCACTATCACCGTAGAAGTTTTGAGTGATTGATCAAAGATAATCTTGGTCAATAAAAAGTCAGAATTACCTTGGTGGCAATAACTATAATAATAGCAACAGCAGCGCCGATAGAAGCTTGGTGGTATTTAAGGTAGCTGGAATAAGAGTCAAAAAAATATCCTCGGCCGTTACTTCGTCCCAATTTTTTGAATCCCTCGGTCGGCGAATAAACAATCGAAAAAGGAATTGTCAACAAAACAATAATAAAGTAAGTAAACCAAACAAGAATGATTAGAAAAAAGTTGGCAATACTACAAAAAGGCCAAATGACTTTATTGGCCTTTTCCTTTTTACATTTGGTATTAGCGGCAAAATCAATTAAGCTTGCCCTGGTATTTTTTATAAAGCCTAACATATCGATTGGTAATTTTAACCACAAAAAAAGGGAAATCAGGACACCCCTAGATTTCCATTTCTTATCTTAATTATACGCCTTTTTTACTAATTTGTCAAGAGCTTTGGTAGGAGCAATTATTTCGATCTGGCGTTTATCCGTATCTAAATAATTAAACTTTATAATAATTGTCCTAGAAAAGGGCAGCCAATCTTTGATTCTATCCGCCCACTCAATCACCGTGACAGAGTCTTTATCGTTAATTTGTTCCAATAAAGCTTGTTGGTTGATTTGGGATTTAGGCAGGCGGTAAAGGTCAATATGGTATAAATGGCGGTAGCCTTTTTTGTTGATGGGAAAGACTTTACTAATAACGAAAGTGGGGCTTAAAATAGAGGAATTTATAGCTAATCCTAAAGCTAAGCCCTGGACAAAACAAGTCTTGCCTCCTCCCAGATCGCCGATTAAGGCTAAAATTGTACCCGGAGGTATTATTTGGCCTAATTTCTGGCCGAAAGCCTGGGTTTGCTTGGTACTATTACTTATTTTTTGGCTAAGGTAAGCCATTTTATTTAGTTTATTTATTTAGTCCAAGTTTTTATCTTGACAGGGTTTGGATATTTAGTTATGCTGATTAATCAAAAAAGAAAACTAAATAAGATAATATTGAGTCTATTTTAATAATATGGGACTGTCAATTTTTGAACAAATTAAGGAGACAGTGGAAAAAAGCAATACTATTCTGATTGCCACTGCCAAAAAGTATAACACAGATGCCATTGCCGCTTCTTTGGCCTTGGCCATGTTTTTGGAAAAGCAAAATAAACGAGTCAAAGTAGTTTGCGCCGGTTATAATTTATTGCCGGCTCACAACTTTTTACCCAAGAGTGAAGAAATAGTTTCTGATTTAACCAGTTTAAGAAAATTTATTATTTCTCTTGATGTTAAAAAAAATAAAGTTGAGGAATTAAGTTATGATATCAAAGACGATAAATTGAATATTTACATAACTCCTAAAAGCGGTTTTTATGAAGAGCGTGATATTTCAACTTCCTCGGGCGGTTTTGCTTACGATTTAATTTTTGCTTTAAATACTCCAGACTTAGATTCCTTGGATCAGATTTATGAAGAGAATCGGGAATTTTTCTACCAGAAGCCGATTATTAACATTGACCATAATCCGGAGAACGAATATTACGGCCAGGTTAATCACGTTGACCTAACCGCTACTTCGATTTCAGAGATTATCTTTGATTTATTAAAACATTTTCGAGAAGAACTGATTGACGAACACATAGCCACTAATTTATTAACTGGCATCATTTCCAATACTAAAAGTTTTCAGAGTCCGCAAGTTACGCCCCGTACACTGTCAATCGCTTCTCACCTAATCGCCTCCGGGGCCAGAAGGGAAGAGATAGTAAAAAATTTATACCGGACTAAATCGATTTCTACATTAAAATTATGGGGCAGGGCCTTAGCTCGGCTAAGGGCAGATGTCAATAACAGAGTAGTCTGGACTATTATAAATAAAGAAGATTTTGATAAATCGCAAGCCAAAGAACGGGATTTGAGAGGAGTAATTGACGAGTTAATAATTAACACACCTGAGGCCAAGATAGTATTTATTCTTTATGAAAAAGGCGATAATCATGTTTACGGCATCGTTTCTACCGAAGAAAAATTAGATGCCCTGGAAGTACTCAAACGATTTAACCCTAAGGGAACAAAGGATTTTACGGAGTTTGTTTTAAAAAACAAGACTTTAGAAGAAGCAGAAAAAATAATCTTGGAGGACTTGAGAAAAAATATCTAAATTTTGACAACGAACTACCGAATTAATTAAGGCAGTTTTTTGATATTTAGCCAAAAATATTTTATAATTTAGATAGGTTTAATTATAAGCTTATGGCTAAAAGTAAAAGAGACAATAATACAATAGCCGATTTGATTAAATCGGCTAAAGCAAGGGATAGGGTGCCTGTTTCTTCCAAGGAAACCGCCCAGGCTTTTACTGAAAAAATGACTGAAATTGAGATTAAAGAAAAAGAAAGGGCCGCTGAGGCCCAGGCCATGCAGCAGGGTCTTTCTTATATCAATCTCCGTGGTTTCCCCATTGCCTCCGATTACCTTAAATTGATTTCCAAAGAAAAATCAAAACAGCTTAAAGTGATTAGTTTTTACAAAGATCACCGATCTATCAAGATTGCCGTGGTCAACCCCGATGATCCTGGTTTACTTGAGCTCCAGCAAGGTTTTCAGAAGCAATTTGTCAAGATTCAAGTTGAAATGTTCTTGACCTCAGAGTATAGTTTTGGAAAAGCTTATGAATTATATGAACATGTTCATGTCCCTAAGCAAGTCAAGAAAGGACTGGAAATTTCCCAAGAAGATATTGAGAAGTACAGCAAGGAAATACAATCTTTCCGCCAATTAAGTGAGAAACTAAAAGGAGCCAGTATAACCCAGATTTTTACTTTGATCTTGGCTGGTGCTATCCAGGCTAAATCTTCCGATGTGCACATTGAAACTGAAGAGGATAAAATCATTGTTCGTTATCGCATCGACGGCGTTTTGCACAACGTGGCAACCATCCGCAAGCAAGATTGGTCCAAAATAATTTCCAGAGTCAAATTGTTGGCTGGGTTAAAACTAAATATTACCACTGTGCCACAGGATGGCCGCATCTCAATTTATTTAACCAAAGAAAGAATAGATGTGCGTGTTTCTACCCTACCAACAGCTTTTGGTGAAAGTGTAGTGATGCGTCTTTTAATGTCCTCGGCTATTGGAATCGGTTTTGAAGAGTTGGGTATCAGGGGACTGGCCTTTGAACAAATCGCCAAAGAGATAAAAAAACCCAACGGTATGATTATTACCACCGGCCCGACTGGTTCTGGTAAAACAACTACTCTTTATGCCTTTTTAAATCAATTAAACACTCCTGAAACTAAAATTATTACTTTGGAAGATCCGATTGAGTATCAAATGGAAGGAGTTAATCAGAGTCAAATTGACCACAGCAAGAAATATGATTTTGCTAAAGGACTAAGGTCAATTTTACGCCAAGATCCGGACATTATTATGGTAGGTGAGATCAGAGACAAGGAAACTGCCGAAGTAGCCATTCAGGCAGCCCTGACCGGTCATTTAGTCCTGTCCACCATTCACACTAATGATGCAGCTGGTGCAGTGCCAAGGTTTATTGCTATGGGGGTCAAGCCGTTTTTATTGGCCCCGGCCCTAAATGCTATTATGGCCCAGCGTTTAGTTAGAAGAATATGCGAAAATTGTAAGGAAAAAGTTGATTTAGATCAACAGACTCAAGAAAGGATAAAGAATATTTTAGGCGCAATCCCGGAAAAATCTGGTTATAAAGTGGATTTAAACAAAGAAATGACTTTTTACAAGGGAAAAGGTTGTGATAAATGCCATAATTTAGGTTATAAAGGCAGGATTGGTATCTATGAAATTTTTATTATGAATAAAGAGATTGAAAAGATCATAATTTCAGAAGAAGTTTCAGAATATCGAATGAAAGAACTGGCCACTGAGGCAGGAATGATCACCATGGTCCAGGATGGTTTATTAAAAGCAGTTGATGGTATAACTTCCGTGGAAGAGGTGTTTAGAGTAGCTCAGTAACAGGGGAAAATTTAAAATTCAAAAAACCGCGGGATTATTACCACGGTTTTTTTATTTATCTTTAGATTAATTTAACTTTGGTCAAAAATTCTATTAATTCTTTTTGATCAGTTAATTGGGCAGGAATTTTTTTCTTGATGGAAATGATTTCTTTGGGTTGAATTTTTTTATCTTTTTTATAATTACGCAACTCAGTGACCAATTTTTGTAATTGTTGGAATTTGGCAACCGAATCTTTCTTTATTGATGATTTTGCCGCCTTGGGCCACTTGGCAATTATCAAGAGAGAATTATGAGGAAGCTGAGACCAGATTTCTTCAGTAATAAAAGGCATAAAAGGATGCAGCAGTTTGAGAATATTGGTTAATAGATGATAAAGCAATTCAGGATTCGGCTGGAGCTTTGCGGCTTCCAAATACCAATCAGCCAGTTCATGCCAGACAAATTCATACAGGAGATTCCCTGCTTCAGAAAAATTTAAATCTTCCAAGCTATTAGTCGTTTGTTTTATTACTTGATTTAAACGGCTGACAATCCATTGATCAGCCAAGTTTTTGGTATCGTAAGAACAGCATTGATGATCCTGCATTAAAATATAGCGGGAAACATTCCAGAGTTTATTGGCAAAGTTACGATAACCAGCTACCTTTTCTTCGAATAAGCGGAAATCTTGCCCCGCTGAATTACCGACGACCAATGACAGGCGCAGAGCATCTGTACCGTATTTAGAGGTTAAAACCAAAGGATCAAGGCCAGTTCCTTTTGACTTGCTCATTTTTTTGCCATTACGGTCTAGAACCAGACCATGAAGATAAACTTGGCTAAACGGTTTTTGCTTGTACAGATAGAGGCTAAGCATAATCATTCTAGCTACCCAGAAGAAAAGAATGTCCCAGCCGGTTTCCATTAAATTGGTGGGATGAAAAGTTTTTAAGTCTTTGGTCTTCTTGGGCCAGCCCAAAGTGGAAAAAGTCCAAAGCCCAGAGGAGAACCAAGTGTCAAGGGTATCTTCATCTTGTATAAGCTCTTTACTTTTGCACTTATTGCATTGCTCGGGTTTAGCTACTGAAGCAATCGGGGTGTCGCACTGCTGGCAGTACCAAATAGGGATTTGGTGCCCCCACCACAATTGTCTGGAGATACACCAGTCTTTGATGTTGTTCATCCAGTGGAAATAGACCTTGTCAAAACGCTTGGGAGTAATTTTTATTTTACCTTTTTTGACTTCTTCTATCGCTTTTTTTGCCAAAGGTTGAATTTTAATAAACCATTGTTTGGAGATTAAAGGCTCGATAACTGAATTACACCGTTCGCACCGGGCAATTGAATGATCATAATCCTTTTCTTTTTCCAACAGTTTTTGATTGACCAGGTCTTCCACAATTTTAGCCCGTGCTTCTTTGGTTTTTAGCCCGGCATAAGAACCACCGTTTTGGTTTATGATCGCCCTCTCATTTATTACCGAGATAGTGTCTAGTTTATGCTGTTGACCTATTTCCCAATCCAGGAGATCATGAGCCGGAGTAATCTTGACTGCTCCGGTACCAAATTCTGGATCAATTCTCGAATCAGCAATGACTGGTATTGGTCGTTCCATCAAGGGCAATGAAACGGCTTCACCTACTAGATTTTTATAGCGTTTATCTTTGGGATTTACCGCCACCGCAGTATCACCCAGCATCGTTTCTGGTCTAGTGGTGGCTACGATAATAAATTTATTGGCCTTTTTACCTTTCTGAAGAAGGGGATACTTGATATACCAGAGTTTGGTTTTATGCTCCTTATAAATTACCTCCAAATCAGAAATAGCTGAGCCGCAGCGAGGACACCAGTTGATGATCCGGTCACCGCGATAAATTAATCCATCGTTAAACAGTTTAATAAAGGCGGTCTGAGTGGCCTTGGTTAATTTGGGGTCAAGAGTAAAACGCTCCCTGGACCAATCACAAGATGCGCCCATCTTACGAATTTGTTTGGTAATAATATCTCCGTATTCAGATTTCCATTGCCAAACTCTTTCTAAAAATTTTTGACGTCCCAATTTATGACGGTTTAATCCTTCTTTAACAATCATCCTTTCCACCATAATTTGAGTAGAAATACCGGCGTGATCAGTCCCGGGTAACCATAAGGCAGCATAGCCCTGCATTCTTTTGAAGCGGGTCATAATGTCTTCTAGAGTCAGAGCAACGGCGTGGCCCAAATGAAGATCACCGGTAACATTGGGTGGAGGCATGGAGATACAGTAGGATTTCCGTTTTTTTGCATCAGGTAAATTATCCGGATTAAAATAACCGGATTTTTCCCATTGCTGGTAAATCTTGTCCTCAACGTCAAAAGGGTTGTATTGTTTGTCTAATTCTTTTTTCATAATAAAAAAGTCCCTAAATTTTAAGGACCGTCGCCGGTGGTACCACCTTAATTTCCCCATCGCCTACTTTTTGTAGGGCTGAGGACACTTAATTATATTCGCGATAACGGGCGAATCCCGGAGGCCTTAACGTGGTGATTACCCTTTAGGGACCTCGGCTGGCAGGGCGACACAGACCCTGATTGTAGCGCCTTTATTTTGATTTAAGCACTTTTATAGTAGATTTTGTCAGTCAATCAGTCAAGCCCGCTTGCGTGGGTGAAGCGAGGTGAGCTCCCAATTAGAATCAGCTTTCAATTTCTGCCAGGCAGTGATTTTATTCTTGCGGGCCTGATAGTATCCGGCAATTGCGATCATTAACGCGTTATCAGTGCAGAGAAAAAAAGGAGGAACCAAAAAGGCTGTTTTAGGCAATTGTTTTTTTAACTGAGTTTTCAAGCTGTTCCGCAATTTTTTATTAGCTGCTACTCCGCCGGCTAGCATTACTGTTTTTGCTCCGTAGGTTTTGGCGGCTCGGACGGCTTTATCTGTTAGAACATCGACTGCCGCTTGTTGAAAACTAGCACAGATATCGGATTTTTTAGTTTGTTTGAATTGGGGAGAGCGGGAAAAATACAAAACCGATGTTTTTAAACCAGAAAAACTGAAATTAAAATTAGGATGGTTAATTAAAGGCCTGGGAAAATCGATTTTCCGGGGATTACCAGACTTGGCTGATTTTTCAATAGCTGGACCGCCAGGATAGCCGATCTTTAAAATCTTAGCCACTTTATCAAAACATTCTCCTGCCGCGTCATCTAGGGTTTGTCCGATGATTTTATGTTGGTCGTAATTTGTGGTTAAAATTAATTGGGTGTGCCCGCCAGAAACGATTAAGCTAAGCGCGGGAAATTTGATTTTTTGGTTAAAAAAGTTGGAACATAAATGAGCCTCGATGTGATTGACTGAAATTAGAGGAATTTGATTGGCGAAAGAAAGGGTTTTGGCGGTTTCTGCTCCCACGATTAAAGAGGTAATCAAACCAGGTCCGGTGGTTACAGCCAGATAGTCGATATCTGACCACTTATTTTTATCAAGAGCCTGATTGATAATCGGTAAAATATTTTTCAGATGCTCCCTGGCTGCCACTTCCGGTACAATGCCTCCAAATTTTTTATGAATATTAATCTGTGAATTAACCACATTAGCCAGCACTTTGATCTGGTTATTTTTTGCTTCGATCAAAGCAGCAGCGGTTTCATCACAAGATGTTTCGATTCCTAAAATTTTCATAGTTACATTCTAGCATATAGGTTGACTTTAAGAAATTATTAAGCTATTATTCCTTTACCTAATTTATGCCGCTATCGTCTCCGCCTACATCCCATGGGATTTCGGTGGACAGGTAGTAGTTAGGACCCCGCAACTATTCCCCCGCGCCGCGGGGTCAAGTGCGGGGCAGGCATCAGGTTTATAACGAATGTGCCGCTATCGTCTAGTGGTTAGGACATCAGGTTTTCATCCTGAAAACAGGGGTTCGATTCCCCTTAGCGGTACCAAAGAAAATATAAAGTTTAAAACTCAAAGTTCAAAAGATTATAATCATAGCAGGAAGTTTAGATAAGGAGGTAAGGAAGCACCTTCAAAAGAGAGGAGAGAGGACCATGAGAACACTAGTGTTTGTTCTGGTGTTGGCTGTCTGGTTGGTACCAGGGACAGTTGAAGCGCAGGCGGTCAGGGACTCGACAGAGTTTGATGGCATCCGTTACATCTTAGAAGCCGACTCGGCCATCTACCATGAGGGAGATACCGCCCTCTTCACACACTCAATTCGCAATCTGCGTGAAGAGCCGGTTGTCTTCGAATGGTTGCTCGATTGCCGCTGTTCACGGGCCTTCCTCGTTTTTGAGGGAGAGTGCAGTTGGTCAGATGGCAGTTGCCAGGGATGGCTTTGGGATAGTTTGCCCTTGTGTATGCTGTCTACCTGTGTAGAGGTAGTTGAACCTGGTCAGACCAAGAGCTTCACGGTTGAGTGGGATTTCAACCAAGGTAATCTGGAACCGGCCCCCCACACCTTAGTTGCTGGTTTGACCAAACAGTGGTGGTGGCCCTGGGAGCCATTCTTTCGCGAGGAATCAGTAGTTGATGTCGTGTTCTTCTATGAAGCCGCCACAAGCGTTCCTGAAGGCACCGGCCCGCCTAGCAGCTGGAGCACTATCAAGGCCATCTACCGCAATCCGAATTGACAATCAACCTTGTTCTCTATAGCTCTTCCTTTCAGGAAGAGCTATTTTCTTTAATATCTTGGAAACGGAAAACGGGGACAAAACCTAACTGCCAAATGGTTTTATCCCCGTTTCGTCTTTCTTCCCGATGCAAGCTTAGGGCTTCCTAGTGTTGACGGCATGTTCAACTCCTTTCTACCTGTTAGCCGCTTTCTTCAAGAAATAGCGATGAATCTCACTACTGTAGTAGACCGTAGAGATCAAGAGGACGGTCTCTACTGCTTTCCAGGGTACTTGGAGGTAACCTCCGGAGAACGCCTCAACGATGTAAAGAAGAAAAAGTACAACCCACCAGAGTTTGAGGTAAATTTCCCCCTTTCTCTTTACTCTGGCGCGCTTTAGACGCTTTTTCACTTCCTTTCTCACAACGTACAGAGAAAGAAGGAGGAAATAGGAGAACGGCATGTACCCTGGAACCTTCACCTGGATGTAGTGACCAATGATCGGACTGAGAAACTCCAGTACAACCATGGTTAGTTGGGTGACAGTCCAGATACTGAGGAAAGAGAAGATGCAGTCATCAATTGACCACTGTCGTCTCTTCCGCCGGCTGCTGTGCCGTTTCATCTTACTCACCACCTTCATCGAGATGGGAAGCCCCATAGCCCTTTATCTCGGGAAGAAAGAAAGGTGCTATCGTAATGACCCACACTTTTATTATACTCCCCTTGTCAAGAGAAAGAAATCCTAAAAAGTGCATAAACTGTGCAAAAAGAGGCTTTTTCTTGCCAAATACCAAAAAAAGTATTATAGTAATTAAAGACTATTTTACAGATTCTTGAAAATGTATCATAACTATGCCAGAAGCTAAAAAGAAAGTAATAACAAAAACCAAATCAGCCAAACAGGCCGCTGACGAATTTTGGCAATTGGATAAAAAAGAGGAGGCCGAAGTCGGCCAAACACCTGAAGAGTTTGCAGAGACTGACTGGTTATCAGAAAACTATGATGGGCAGCTGTCGATTGATGTTTATCAGACAACCAAGGATATTGTAATTAAATCGACCATTGCCGGAGTCAAGCCAGAAGACATTGATATTTCGATTAACAAAGACATGGTAACCATCAGAGGTAAAAGGCAGCAAGATGAAGAGATTTCCGAATCAGACTACTTATACCAAGAATGCTATTGGGGAGGTTTTTCTCGCTCGATAATCCTGCCGACCGATATCAAAGAGGATAAAGTTAAGGCTACTTTAAAAAATGGTATATTAATTGTTGTTTTACCCAAAGCCAACAAACCGAAATCTCAAAATATTAAGGTCAAAGAAGAAGAGTAATAAGATTATGGAGGAAAGACCATTTTTTAAAAAAGGAGTTATCGATCGCTTTGAGGGAAAAAATGCGGTTATTGTAACTGACGATCAGCAGTGCTTAGTTTGGCCGATCAAAAATTTGCCAGAACAGATCGAAGAGGGTCAGACCATTCGCCTGGTAGCCACTACCAATTTGAGTGATCGGGAGGAGAGAGAAGAGATTGCCAAACAACTTTTAAATACAATTCTTCTTAATGCCCAAGACTAGTCCAAAGTCCGCTAAAGAAAAATCTGCAGCGGATGGGAAAAAATCTAAAAAAACGAAAAGGAGATGGTTGGGAAAATTAATTACCATCTTTTTTATTTTACTGGTTATAGCAACTGGTTGGTATTTTTATCAGAGAAGCTATGCAGATAAAGTTTTGCCTCGAGTTGTGGTGGGCAGTTTGAAATTAGATGGTTTGACTTACCTGGAGGCTAAGGATTTAGTGTCAGCCCGAGCCGATAAAATTTTAGAAGAAGGTATTACTTTTATTTATCAGGACGAAGTGGTGGTAGTAGATAAAGAAGTAGTTTCCACAGCTGATCCTGATATAAATTACGAAATATTTAATTATGATATAGAACAGACTATTGATAACATTTACCGATACGGCCATAGTGCTAATCTATTGATTAACTGGAAGGACTTACTGATTAGTATATTTAAAACCAAAAAGTTGCAGCCGGTTTATACCCTTAATCAGAAAGAGTTAAAAGAAATTTTACAAATAAATTTTAGCCAATACGAAAATCCTGCCCAGGATGCCCAATTGACTTTTGTCGGGAATGAACCGGGAGTAGGACTAGAAAAAGATGGCCAGGCTTTTGACTATAATCAATTATTGCAGACAGCCCAAAACCATTTGGCTAATTTATCAACCAATTCAATTGAACTAGGGTTAGTAGATGAGCAACCAAAAATAAAGGCCGAAATGACTGACAGGGCACTTAAATTGGCCCGGGAAGTTATCAGTTTAGCCTCAATTTCTGTAAAATATGCAAATTATCATTGGTTGATTGACCAAGAAGAACTGAAGAAGATGTTGAAGTTTAAACAAGATTCCAAAACCAACTTGCCCACTATTGGCTTTAATGAAAATCTAGTGGACTGGTTAGTTGGAATCAGTGCTGAGGTTAACGTTGAAGTAAAAGAAGGCAAGTTTACTATGGAGGGTGATCGAGTGGTTGAATTTCAACCTTCCCAGATCGGCCAGGAGTTAGGGATGGAGCAAACCATTGCCTTGATGGAGCAGGATGTACTATCCGCCAAAGGACAGGAAACTGGCCTGGTAGTAGAAGAGGTGCTACCCAATGTAGCCACAGAACAGATCAATACTTATGGGATTAAAGAATTGATCGGCCGAGGTACTTCCGATTTTAGCGGTAGCCCCAGAAATCGGCGGCACAATATTTCGGTGGGTGCTTCCACTTTGAACGGAATCTTAGTAAAACCAGATGAAGAATTTTCTTTAGTTCAAGCCCTTGGCGAAATAGAAGCCAGTACCGGATATTTACCTGAGTTGGTAATCAAAGGTAACCAAACTATCCCGGAATACGGTGGAGGATTGTGTCAGATCGGCACCACGGGTTTCCGGGTGGCATTGGATGCCGGTTTGCCGATTACCGCCAGGACGCCCCATTCTTATCGCGTTTCCTATTATGAACCAGCCGGGACAGATGCTACCATTTATAACCCGGCTCCGGATCTAAAATTTATTAATGACACCGGCCATTACATTTTGTTTATTACCAGTATCTCCGGTAATGAATTAATTTTCGAATTTTACGGCACGGCAGACGGCCGACAAGTAAGCCAAACTAAACCGCGGATCTTTAATTATGTTAAACCACCCGCGACCAAGATAGTGGAAACAGAAGATTTAGCTCTGGGGGAAAGGAAGTGTACCGAGAGAGCTCACACTGGAGCAGACACAGAATTTATTAGAACTATTACTCAGGCTGACGGAACAGTAAAAAATGAAGTATGGGAATCTCATTATAAGCCTTGGCAAGAGGTTTGTTTGTTGGGAGTAGAGCCCGGTACTTTGACTGAAGAAAAGGAGGAGTAAGAATTGTTGGAACCAACACCGGAAGCTAATGCCAACGTTAATACCAACGCATCGCAATAAAAACCGCCCCAGAATCTGCAGTCAAGAGAATCCTCTAAAGGAATTATTGAGTGGAGGAAAGGCCCAATAAGCCTTCAAAGGATCCCCATGCTTGTCGTGACTGCAGGTTCTGGGGCGGAAGTATAAATAAAAACTTGTTTTTGGAGAACAGATTAGATTATCATAAGAATCATCCTTTGTCAAGGGATTTATGACAAATTTGGCTAAAATTAGCCAAATTTATTGCTTCTTTTACTAAAATCTGCTAGGATTAAAGAACCAATAATTAATTAACCCAGTAAAAATATGATGACTATCAAACAAATCTACGATTTAGCAATCAAGTTGGGAATTGATGCTGATATGCGGCCCAATCAGGGAGTGTTTCGCAAATTAAAGCAGGAAAAGCAGCGTTATGACAATTTGCCCAAAGACGAGAAAAAGGAATTTGATCTGGAGAAATTAACCAATCCCTATTCAGATACCCGTTATTTTACAAAAGACCCTGACAAGAAAATTAAAAGAATTTATGCCGGGATTGATATTGATGTGGCTGAAATATTACTGGTTGATAAATTATCTGAAAAAAAACCGATTGATTTAGTGATTTCTCATCATCCTCAAGGAAAGGCTTTGGCTGGTATGTACGAAGTGATGAAAATGCAAATAGAGATGTTGGCTATGTATGGAGTGCCGATTCATATGGCAGAAGATCTGATGAATAAAAGGA
>JAIWBS010000054.1:0-7964 GCA_048633705.1 Pirellulales bacterium | reverse complement strand
TCAGATTGATCGTACCGGGCCGGGTATTTCGCCACGAGGCGACTGATGCTTCCCATGAAGCTACTTTTTATCAGGTGGAAGGTTTGGCAATCGGCAAAGGAGTGAGAGTGACGGATTTGATCGGTACTTTGAATGTGTTTTTGAAAAAGGTTTTTGGCAATAAGGTAAAAACCAGAGTGAGGCCGCATTATTATCCATTTACTGAACCGTCAATGGATATCGATATGAACTGCATTTTGTGTTCAGGTAAAGGTTGCCCGGTCTGTTCCCAAACAGGTTGGCTGGAAATGCTGGGATCGGGCATGATTCATCCAAACGTGTTAAAGAACATGAAAATTGACCCCAATCAGTTTTCTGGTTTTGCCTTTGGTATGGGCATCGATCGGATACTGATGCTTTTGTACGGGATTAATGATATTCGTTTATTTCACTCTGGTGATATAAGATTTTTAAAACAATTTTAAGATGGAGGAAGCAAAACAATTAGGATTAAAATGGCAGCCGTCCAATTACTTCATTGTCGGTGGGGTATTGCTTTGTCTGGCCGTCATTATCTGGGTGATTGGTAAACTTTTTACCGCCTTTGTCGTATTTTTGGCCGGTATTATCTTGCTGATCTGGCCAATTAGCCGAATAATTGGCAAAAATCAGACAATCTGGAATGCTGTTTCTATCATTGTCTATTTACTGTTTGCCTATTACATTATCTCCCGCCAATTTGGTGATTTTCCGGCTTGGAAAACCATCTTATTAGTGATCTGGTCACTGTTACTGATGGGTATTTATTTATTTAGTTTTAGGAAAGTACAGACGAAGAAGATTTAATCATCCTGTCATTCTGAAGGAGCGAAGACGACTGAAGAATCTCGCTACAAAAGAATAACGAGATCCTTCGCTACACTCAGGATGACAGTTGAGTAGAAATATGAAACTACCCCTATCATGGCTTAAAGATTATGTAAAATTCAAGGAAACTCCAGCTGAACTGGAAGAGCTTTTGACGTTGTCCGGTACAGAAGTAACGTCTATCAGCAAAGCCGGAGGCCAGATCGATGATAAAGTAGTGGTAGCGGAAGTAATGGAAATTAATAAACATCCTAACGCAGACAAACTACAATTGGTAAAAGTAAAAACTTCAGCTACCGAACAGCATGAAGTGGTTTGTGGTGCTTTTAATTTCAAAGTAGGGGAGAAGGTACCTTTAGCTCAAGAGAGGGCCAAGCTGAGTACCGGAATTAAATTGAAAAAAGCAGTGATCCGGGGAATAGAATCCAACGGCATGCTTTGTGCCGAGGATGAATTAGGTTTGGGTGACAATCATTCCGGCATTTTGATTTTGGATAAAGCCGCTTCTTTAGGCACCAAGGTCAATAAAGTTTTGGGAGGAGCAGAAGAAGTTTTTAATTTGGACATTACCCCCAATCGACCGGATTGTCTTTCCGTAATTGGTCTAGCCCGTGAAGCCAGCGCGGTTACCAAAAACAAATTACGAATTACCGATTACAAATTACAGGAATCTGAAGAAAACATTGAAGATTATTTATCAGTCAAGGTAATCGACAAAGATTTGTGTCCATTGTATTCGGCCAGGATTATCCGGGGGATTAAAGTTAAGGAATCTCCTGACTGGTTGAAAAAGCGATTGATAGCTTGTGGAGTCAGACCAATCAACAATATCGTGGATACCACCAATTATATAATGTTAGAAACCGGCCAGCCCCTGCACGCTTTTGGCCGAAAAAGGATTAAAGAAATCGTAGTACGCAGAGCCAAGAGAACCGAGAAGTTAAAAACTTTGGATGGGCAGACTCGTCAACTGGAAAACATCATGTGTTTAATCACCGACGGCCAAAAACCGATTGCCATCGGTGGAGTGATGGGTGGAGCCAACAGCGAAGTTGATACCAAGACCAAAGACGTTATTTTGGAATCAGCCTATTTTGACCCGTTATCCACTAGAAAGACTTCTCAAAAATTGAATCTGCGATCGGAAAGTTCTCTGCGTTTTGAAAAGGGAGTTGATTATCGGATGACTTTGGATAATTTGGACCGAGCAGCGGCTTTGATGGCCAGATTATCCGGTGGCACAATATTAAAAAGTAGGGTAGTAGTTGATAATACCAAAAAGAAAAAAGTAGTGATAAATCTGGATCCGAAAAGAGTGGTAGAGCTTTTGGGAGTCGAGGTACCAAAGGCCATAATAAAAGACATCTTAACCCGGTTAGGTTTTAATGTAGCCGGCGCTAAAAAGTTACGAGTAACAGTACCCAGTTGGCGATTGAATGATATCAGCCAGGAAGCGGATTTGATCGAAGAAGTGGGCCGGATTTTAGATTATAATCAAATGACGCCTACCAATCTAAAGGGGGAATTAAAAGCACCGGCTGTTAATGAACAACTGGAGTTTCGGGAAAAAGTCCGAGACGTATTAGTGATTGCCAAGATGATTGAAGTCTATTCTTATTCTTGGTACGGTCATCCTTTGGATAAAGCTCCGCAGATTGAGATTGCCAATCCTTTGTCTGAAGAACAAAAGTATATGCGCACTTCTTTTCAAGAAGTTTTGGGGATGATGGCTCACAATTTAAAATACTACGATGAATTAAAGCTGTTTGAAATCGGCAAACTTTATGGCAAAAAAGGCAAAGATAAAATTGAAGAAAAAAATATGATTTTTGGTTTGGTGTCTTCTAAAAAAACTGACAACTCATATTTTACCGCTAAAGGGATATTGAAATTTTTGGCCAAAAGATTGGACATCAAAGATTACAAACTGGCCCTGGAGGAATTGCGCTTGGTCAATGCCAAAGAAATTGCTGCCTACAAAGTGCCTCAAAACACAGCCATGTTTCTTTTGGATGCAGCCAAACTAATGAAGCTGACCGGCTCCAAAAAATACCAACCATTCTCTGCTTACCCAGAAGTAGAAAGAGATATTGCTTTTTGGGTAGACAAAACATATTCATACCAGGAAATTCAACAGAGTATTGCCAAAATAGATCCGCTTCTTAATAAAGTTGAATGTTTTGATGTATTTGAGGATAAGCAAAACAGGAAAAGACACAGCCTGGCTTTAAGATTCACTTGGCAGTCTGACAAAAGAACGTTAAAATCAGAAGAGGTGGACAAGATATTGGAAAAAATAATCAAAAAACTACAAGATAAATTCCAAATAGAATTAAGAAGTAAGCCCTCGACTTAGCCTCTCGACAAGTTCGAGACTTCGCTCGGGCCAGGGTTTAGGAGATAATATTATGTACGAGATCAAGAAACTAAAAGTAGTTAATTTTGCTACTGTCTGGATGTTGGTTGTTGTAGCCAATTACTTGGTATTTGGGGTTATCTACATATTTTTCTTTATGGGTGTTGTCGGGATTTTAGGCGATAGTTCAATATTTGGTAATTACGGTTATAATTTCTTGATCGGGTATTTGATTGGGTTAGTGACAGCGGCTATTCTATCTTTTTTAGGCGGTTTACTGACTGCGGCTATCTATAATTTAATATCAACTAAATTGGGAAAAGGTTTACAAATAGATATAGTCCACTTGGTGGAGAAAAAGGGTCTGCCACCGGACAAAAAATAAGACAAAGATAAAAAATCACCCGGCTAGGGTGGTTTTTAGGTTGACCCTGCACCAAATGGTGCAGGGTTGACAGGTATTAATTATTCGTTTAAGATAGAAAACTCATTCATCAGAAACGAACCATAACAATAGGAGGATAGAGCTATGAATGATTGGATCGTCATTGCCTTTGTAGACGGCAGGCGAGTAGCCGAACTACCCTGTAAGCTTGAGGAAGATCCCCAGATTGGTGAACCGTTCACGGTCAACTGGGGAATTCCCGAAGGACAGCTCCGTGATGGAACCTACACCTTTATCAGAGTCAATACCTCTCTCAAGCGTGCTGAAGTAGAAGCCAAGGGTCGATTGTGGCCACGATAGTTCTGAAACAATAACCTTAATGGGGAGGTGATCGTGCCGCTGTGGAAGGTCGATTGTCACGATGATGGTAAGCTGATGAAAATCGGTCTCTGGTTCCATCCCGAACCCACACTCAATAGCGTGGTCGACTTCAAAGGAGGCGATCGCCAAGGCCCCTTGCCGAAAGGCAAGTTCCGTATCAGCTCGATCATTGAATCCGAGACCAGGATTATTGCCCAGAAGGTCCGTTCCTAAACAGCTTCCCGCCCTTTTTCGAATCACGGAAAAGGGCGGCTTTTCTATTCAAAAATTAGGCTAAATAAAGCCAATTTTTAAGTCAATTTTAACCGGTATTTTTCTCTTGCCAGAAACCCCAAAAATATGCTAAAATAAGGTAAAATAAGCGGATATCCATTTTTATTTTTATGCCAAAAAAAGCAGTCAAAAAAGCCCCAAAAACCACCTCCCAAAAGCCGGTTAAAAAACCGGCAGTTAAGGTTACCCAGAAACCGGCTAAAGATACAGATTATACCGCTAAATCAATCACCGTACTGGAAGGATTAAAGCCGGTCCGCAAAAGACCGGGCATGTATATCGGTAATACTGCATCAGAAGGTTTGCACCACATGCTTTGGGAAGTGGTAGATAACGGGATTGACGAAGCGATGGTAGGTTACTGCGATACCATAGAAGTCAAGTTACTGCCTGACGGTTATGTCCAAGTGACTGATAACGGTCGGGGTATTCCAGTGGGAAAGCACAAACAAACCAAAAAATCCGCTCTGGAAACCATTATGACCATGCTGCATGCCGGAGCCAAGTTCGAACACAGTATTTATAAAGTGTCCGGTGGTCTGCACGGAGTCGGTGTTTCAGTAGTTAATGCTTTATCCGAACACCTCAAGGCAGAAATTCATAGAGAGGGAAAAATCTGGACCCAAGAGTACAAGAAAGGTAAACCGGTTTCCAAGGTGAAGGCCACGGGTATAAGCAAGAAGACAGGTACTACCATTACCTTTAAGCCTGATACGGAAATATTGTCTGTTTTAGAATTCGACTGGGAAATTATTCTCAATCATCTGCGACAACAGGCCTATTTAACTAAAGGAGTCACGATTGCCATAGAAGACCAGAGAGACAAGGCTAAGCCAAAACAGTATTGTTACCATTTTGAAGGAGGGATTCGTTCCTACGTTCGCCACCTGAATCACAACAAAGAGATCAAACAGCACGTTCCTTTTTATGTAGAAAAAGAAGTTGACCAGATGAAAGTAGAAATTGCCATCCAGTATACCAATGAGTACAAAGAAACGGTTATTCCTTTTGCCAATAACATTTTTAATCCAGAAGGAGGTATGCATTTGGTCGGTTTCAGGACAGCTTTGACTAGAACTCTAAACAATTACGCCCGCAAAAACGAAATCATCAAAGATAAGGATAAAAACGGTGCTCTTTCAGGTGAAGATGTCAAAGAAGGATTAACCGCCGTCATCTCCATCAAATTACCTGATCCTCAGTTTGAAGGACAAACTAAAGCCAAATTAGGCAATACTGAAGCCAGAACCGCTGTGGAATCGGTTTTGTCAAAAGCACTCGGTTCCTATTTAGAAGAGCATCCTTCGGAAGCCAAAGAAATTTTAGGTAAAGTAATTTTGGCTCAAAAAGCCAGGGCGGCGGCCAGATCAGCCAGAGACTCAGTTTTGCGCAAAGGGGCATTGGAAGGATTTACTTTGCCCGGTAAGTTAGCTGATTGTTCCTCCAGAGATCCTTCACAATCCGAATTATTTATCGTAGAGGGAGATTCAGCGGGGGGTTCAGCCAAGCAGGGGAGGGATCGTATCTTCCAGGCTATTTTGCCGCTGAGAGGAAAAATATTAAACGTAGAAAAAGCCAGAATTGACCGAATGCTGTCATCTGAATCCATTCGTTCTCTGGTAATTGCCATTGGCACTAATGTTGGTGATCAATTTGATATCTCAAAATTACGCTACCATCGGGTTATTATTATGACTGACGCTGATGTAGATGGCGCCCATATCAGGACCTTATTGTTAACTCTTTTTTACCGCTATTTCCCGGAGATTATCCGGCAGGGGTATCTATATATTGCTCAACCGCCTTTGTACAGTATCCAGAAGGGAAAGGAGATACAATGGTTATATTCTGATGAACAACTTGAAAAAGCAAAGATTGAGCTGGAAAAACAGGCCAAAGCTAAACCAACGGCTAAAAAAGCCAAGCCAGCCAAGAAAGAAGTAAAAGCTGAAGGTGAACCCGAGGAAGAGGCTGAGGAAGAATCAGCTATTAAGTTAAATGTCCAGCGTTACAAAGGGCTGGGGGAAATGAACGCTGATCAGTTATGGAACACTACCATGGATCCAAACAACCGGGTTCTCAAACAGGTTACAATAGAAGATGTGGAAAAAGCCGACGAGATTTTTGATATTTTAATGGGATCAGAAGTAGCTCCCAGGAAACATTTTATTACCACTCACGCCAAAAAAGTGAAAAATTTGGATATTTAATTTATCCACTTGCCAAAAAATGACCGTTGTTATACAATGTAAAAGCTAAAAGATAAAGACCTGCCAGAGGTCTTTTTAAAAACCAGTAAAAAATTATGATTAAGAAATTAGGCAACTATTTAAAAGAATCAAAGGATGAGATGAAAAAGGTGGTTTGGCCCACCAGGGCTCAGACTACCCGTTATACCATTATGGTAATTGGGGTAACAGTGGTGGTGGCCGCTTTTCTGGGGGCCCTGGATTTTCTTTTTACTTTTGTTATGGATAAACTTATTTAATTTTCCAAAGGATAGACCGCTATGCCGAAACAAATGGGACAACAAGGAAAGAGATGGTATGTTTTGCATACCTATTCTGGCTATGAGGAAAATGTGTCCAAAAATTTGAAACAGAGAATTGATTCCATGGGTATGGAAGATAAGATTTTTAGTGTTTTAATTCCCACCGAAAAGAAAATTAAGATTAGAAACGGGAAAAGGCGTACGGTAACTGAAAAGATTTTTCCTGGTTATGTATTGGTAGAAATGATCGTAACCGATGATTCCTGGTATGTGGTTCGTAATACTCCCAATGTAACCGGTTTTGTCGGCTCTGGCACTACCCCTACTCCGATTTCCGATACGGAAATAAATGGACTGAAAAAGAGAATGGGAGTGGAAGAGCCAAAATACAAGATCGATGTTACTGTTGATTCTCCGGTCCGGATTATCGATGGACCGTTTAAAGAAATGGACGGCAAAGTATCAGAAGTTGATGAAGCCAGAGGAAAAATCAAGGTATTGGTCTCTCTTTTTGGCCGGGAAACTCCGGTTGAACTTGATTTTTTACAGGTAAAGAAACTTTAATCTGTATTTATACAACCGAGGCGTGGAAGCCTCGGTTACGGAAGAAAGTAAATATTACGTTTAACGTAGGCGAGGCTTCCACGCCTCGCCAAAAGGAAATAAAATGGCAAAACCAATTAAAACAGTTATAAAACTACAAATCCCAGCCGGCAAAGCTACTCCGGCACCACCGATTGGTCCGGCTCTGGGCCAACACGGACTTAATATTCAAGAATTTTGTACCAAATTTAATAATGATACCAAAGATAAAGGCGGAGACATAACCCCGGTGGAGATAACGGTTTACGAAGACCGGACTTATACTTATATTCTAAAAACCCCGCCAGCAGCTGTCTTGTTGAAAAAAGCGGCAAATTTGCAAAAAGGATCAGGTTCACCTTTGAAAGAAAAAGTAGGCAAAGTAACCAAAGCGCAAGTTAAAGAAATCGCTGAAAAGAAGATGCCTGATTTGAATGCTAAAGACATCGAAGGAGCGATGAAGATTGTAGAGGGGACGGCCAGACAGATGGGGATTACGGTTGAATAATAATTATAAAAATAATTAGATAAAAAAAGGGCTTGATAGGTGAGTCTTTTTTTGGTGAACACCTTATTTGTTCATCCAAATTTTGGGTAAATTGACGGGGTCTAGTTGGCAGTTGACTTCTTGGTAAGAGGACTTTATAATA
>JAIWBS010000053.1:0-3260 GCA_048633705.1 Pirellulales bacterium | reverse complement strand
CATTCTTTAGGAGCGGTGATTATGTTTGTTTTAATCTATTTTATATATGGAGCTACTGGTACCTTGATCTGGGCTTTCTTGATTGCGGCTGCTAGTTCGCTTATTTTAATTTTTTACAGCAGATAACATGAATATTTCCAAAAAAATCGATCGGGCAACAAAAATTTTGAAAGAGGGAGGAGTGATCGCTTATCCGACTGATACAGCTTACGGATTGGGAGCTGATCTTTTTAATTCAAAAGCAGTTGACAAGATATACAAAATCAAAGGAAGAGATTTTAATAAACCCTTGACTTTGATTGCCGCCAATTTAAACCAAGTCAAAAAAATTGCGGCCGTTAGTCCGGAAGAGCAAAAGATTATCAGCGAGTATTGGCCCGGACCGTTAACTATTCTGTTAAAGGCTAAGAATAAAGAAGCAAAAAAAATCGGTAAAGACGGATTAATCGGAGTCCGAGTACCGGATAGCGAGACAGCCAGATCGTTGGCTGACAAACTGGGTAAGCCGATCATTGCCACCTCGGCCAATATGGCCGGCAAACCGGAGTGTTATTCCATTTATTGTGTAGTCAATCAGTTTATGAATAAAATTTATTTTCCGGATTTGATACTAGATGGAGGTAATTTACGAGCCAGGAAAATTACAACGATAATAAAAGTGGTGAATAATCAACCTAAAATAATTAGACAGGGGAAAGTCAAGATAAATGTTTAACCTGACCAAAAAAGAAACTAAATTTATTCTAATTTGTAGTTTAGTACTTGTTGTTCTTACTTCGTTTTCCTATTTATTGGGCTCTGAGGTAAGTAAATCGTCAGGTGATCGTTATTTAGGCACCAATCTTCGTTATCACGTAGATGTGGGAGTTTATTATTCATATATTGAACAAGCCAAAGAAGGATACACAGTATTTGAAAATCTTTTTACTTCGGAGGAACAACCCAGATTATTTATTGCCCCAACTTGGTATGTTATTGGTTGGCTGGCCGGTCTTTTTAATATTTCTACCTTTTTAGCCTTCCATATTTTTCGGATTTTACTGATACCCATATTGGTTCTGGTGGCTTATCTATTTACGGCCAAGTTCTTCAAAGAAATTTTTAAGAGAATGATAGCCACTTATATTTTTCTGTTTGCTGGAGGATTAGGTTTTTTCTTCATGTCGAGGTTTTTTAGCTTCACCAAGCCGATAGACTTATGGTTGGCTGAATCAATTCCTTTTTTAACGGCTTATCATTCGCCCAATTGGATTTTAGCCCTGATATTGATCCTGGTTATTTATCAACTGCTCCTCCACTATCAAAAAAACAACAAAAAGTACATATTTTTACTGGCAATTGTTTTAACTATAGCGCTTGGTTTTATTCATCCTTATGATTTAACAGTGATTTTCGTGGTCTACGGATACTTTATGATTTATCAGGGTATCAAGCAAAAGCAATTGATATTGTCTATTAGAAGGTTATTGGTCTTTGTATTTTTTTCTTCATTACCAATATTCTATTTTTTTGCCCTAAGAAGTACTGATCCCGTTTTTGCTGGTTGGTTCTCACAAAATGTTACCCAGCTGAGGAGTATCAGTTCCGTTATTTTCAGTTTTCTTCTGCTATTTATTTTGGTGATTCCCGGGTTAATAAAATATTATAAGGATAAAGGAAAAAGTGATGTAAAGTTTTTTATAATAATTTGGTTTTTATTAAATTTCACCCTAATTTATTTACCTCTGGTATTTATTGGACGCCGACTAGTTTTGGGGTTTATGTTTCCCATTTCGATATTGGCAACAGTAGGATTATTTCACTTAGCGGATAAGATTGCCGCTTTTGGCAAACCGGGCTTGAAAAAAATATTTATTATTACCATACTGGTGGTTCTACCCGCAACCAACATCTTTGTTTTAGTTTTGGACAATGTAGCCATGGTTTCTTATCCGGATCCGCCCCTCTATTTGTCTAGTGATTATGTTGAAGCTCTAGATTTTTTGAAAAAAAATTCGTCTCCAGACGAAATCACTTTAGCGTGTTATAATATTAGCAATATTTTGCCCGGTCAGATAAATCGCAAGGTGTATTCTGGTCATCCCCACCAAACAGTAAATTTTACCGAAAAAGATAAAACAGTCAGTAGTTTTTACGTAACTAATAATCTCGATTATATGAAAAATGCTTGGTTAAAAGAATCTCAAATCAGCTATATCATCTACGGACCGGAAGAGAAAAAATTACAGGAAGAATATAATTTATACAATAAATATCCTTATCGACCGCAAGACAAGTATTACCTTGAATCGGTATTTGAAAATGAAACGGTAGTAATTTATGCGGTAATTTGACATGAATTTATTTAAAAAATTCCATTACAACGTCTCTGGCTATTTTGCCAATCATTTGTCCCAACAGGTAAAAGAACTTTATGCTTCAGTGGCCATCATGGATTTGGCCAAATCAGCCGTGATGATTTTTGAGCCGATTTACTTGTACACTATCGGTTTTTCTTTACAAAAAATCTTGGTTTTCTTTCTAGCTATTTACGTTATCTATTATTTTACTCTGCCGCTGGGCGCCAAATTCGCTCGCAAGTTCGGCTATGAACACAGCATTCTTTGGAGTACGCCATGTTTGGTTCTTTATTACCTTTGTTTATTTGGAATTGCCCATTTTCCTTACTTGATCTATCCAGCAATTTTCTTTTTAGTTTGTCAAAAAGCTCTGTATTGGCCGGGTTACCATTGTGATTTTGCCCGTTTTAGTCTGAAAGGGGAAAGGGGCCGGCAGATTAGTAATTTAGTGGTTCTAGATTCAGTTGTTTACGTAATCGGTCCGCTATTAGGCGGATTGTTGATCAAAATTGCCGGATTTCCCACATTATTTATTGTGGTGGCTGTGCTTATCTTGATATCCAATATTCCCCTGATGATGACTAAGGAGGTGTTTACCCCAGTGCCTTTTTCTTACAGAGGTGCTCACAAAAGAGTTTTCCAAAAAAAACACCGTCGCAAGTTCTGGTCCTATTTAGGATTTGGTGAAGAATTAATAGTCTTGATCATTTGGCCGATTTTTATCTATACGGTAATCCAGGATTATTTTTCGATCGGAATGATTGTTGCCGGTGCCACTTTGTTTACCACCTTAATTGTTCTGTGGGTAGGCAAGGTAACTGACAAAAAGAACAAAAGAGTGGTTTTAAAAATCGGAACAATCATTTATTCCATCGGTTGGTTTATGCGCCTTTTTGTCTCGGCTGGCTTCCACGTTTTTTT
>JAIWBS010000052.1:0-6531 GCA_048633705.1 Pirellulales bacterium | reverse complement strand
GATTTCTGGGAATTATCCAAACAAGCTGATGTTTTTTCTTTAAATGAATTTATTTCCCGTACCAATATTAAAGACCGATTAAAAAAGGGCAGCCGCATTTCCGTTCGAGAATTGATCTATCCTTTGATGCAAGCCTATGATTCAGTGGCAATCAAAGCTGATGTGGAAATTGGTGGTTCTGATCAATGGTTTAATTTGTTGGCTGGCCGTACTTTACAAAAATTCTATAAGCAAAAGCCACAGGATGTTTTGACGGTAAAATTGCTTGAGGGACCAGACGGCCGTAAAATGAGCTCTTCTTGGAAAAATACCATCAATATCATGGATGAACCTAAAGAAATGTACGGTAAGATAATGAGTATAAAAGATGAGCTAATAATCCCCTATTTTGAATATTGTACTGAAATATCTTTGACTGAGGTGAAACAGTATGAAACCTTTCTGGCCAAAGGAACTAATCCGCGTGACATCAAAGAACAGCTGGCTTTTGAAATAACCCGATTTTTCTGGGGTGAACCAAGGGCAAAAACCGGAAAAAGCCATTTTGATCGAGTAATCCGGGACAAAACAGAACCTCAAGATTTACCTACAGTTAAAGTCAACTCAAAGAATATTGTTGAAGTATTAACGGAAGCAGGTTTAGCTAAAAGTAAAGGTGAAGCAAGGAGATTAATCAACCAAGGCGGAGTGAGAATCGACGGTAAAGTAGTTAAATCTGTTGTAGAACAGGTAAAAACCGGTTCGAAGATCCAAAAAGGCAAACGACAATGGATCAAAATTGAATAATCAGCAGCTACTTGCTATTATTAAACCAGTTAACCAATAACTTTAACAATATGGCAAACAAAGAAGAGGAAAAAGAAAAAACTGAAACAGAAGATTATCAAAAAGGCAAACACGGCAAAATCTTTGTCCAGTGGACTTTTCCCGAATACAACAAGTACGAAAGGAGTAAGGTCTGGTATTTCTGGTTTATTCTAATTTTAGCCGGCCTAGTGGTTTTTGCCATTTTCGACCAAAACCCTCTATTGGGAGTGATTGTGGTAATGGTCGGATTTATTATCTATTTCCAAGGCAGAAAAGAGCCCAATCAGTTGGTTTTTCAAATTACTGAAGATGGCATTTCTCTGGATAATAAATTTTACGGCTACAACCAACTTAAAAAATTCTGGATAATCTATCAACCTCCAGAGGTTAAGGAATTGTATTTCAGCTTTAATTCAGGTATTAAACCAGAGCTGTCCATCTCGTTTGGTAATCAAAACCCAGTTAAGATCCGTGAACATCTCCTCAAATACTTGGAAGAAGACCCGACAAAAGAAAATGAGAGTTTCTCCCAGGGTGTGAGAAAAATGATGAAATTTTAAATTTTATTCTTCTTAATATTATTTGCCCTCGTCGTTCAACGGATAGGACACAGGCTTGCGGAGCCTGTAATAGTGGTTCGATTCCACTCGAGGGCATATTTACCATCTTTTGATCATATTATTGAGGTTCTCCGCCACCTTGTATCTAAAATGTAAATGTACGGCGGACCCGCCTTTGGCGGGGAATCCTCCTGGGGGCACCAAGGAAATTTAAAATTTCTCATAGTCACTGTCGAACTTGATTCGACAGTCCAGAAAAACAAATAGAAATGTAAAGACGGGAAACAAGGATATAATTTACAATTATCATCTTATGACCCGGTTTTATTATGTCTACATTATGGCTAGTCAACGCAACGGAACATTGTATATTGGCGTAACAAACAACCTTGAGCAACGCGTGTTCGAACACAAAACCAAATTTAATAAAGATAGTTTCACAACCTGGTATGATGTCAACAAACTAGTTTATTTTGAGGAAACCGACGATATCAGCGCAGCAATTCGCCGTGAGAAACAATTAAAAAGATGGAAAAGGGATTGGAAGTTGGCCTTAATTGAAAAAGTTAACCTAAATTGGCATGATTTAGCTAAAGATTGGTTTGATGGAATTTCTGGGTCATCGGATTAAATTCGATAACGACTAGGGATTGGTTATTTAGCCGATTTTTTTATTTTCCATCTTCTGCTAAAATATAACTATGCCAGCAAACTATAACCAACTAATCGAAGAATTGTCAGGTGTAGGTCAAACCGTTGCTACCCGTTTAAAAAAATTAGGAGTTGAAACCATTTACGATTTGATTACCTACTTCCCTTTTCGCTATGACGATTTGTCCCAGATTTCCAGAATTGCCCAGTTAAAGAGCGGGGACACAGTTACCATCAAAGCCAAAGTGCAAATGATAAAAAGCCGCCGCTCTCCCCGTAAAAGAATGGTGATAACCGAATGCCTGGTCAAAGATCAATCCGCTTCAATCAAAGTAGTTTGGTTCAACCAAGGTTATCTGACCAAAATGTTAAAGCCCGGTGATCAGGTATTCCTCTCGGGTAAATGTGAACTTAGCCAATATGGTTTGCAATTGGTCTCTCCCACCTACGAAAAAGTGCGAACCGACCAAATTCATACTGCCGGGATAATACCGGTCTATTCCACCACCTCTAATCTAACCCAAAAACAATTGAGATTTCTGATCAATAAGGCTTTACCCATAACCAATTCCATCATTGACTGGCTACCTAAATCCATTAAAAGTAAATACCGTTTAATCGAACTAAAATCCGCCTACAGACAGATTCACTTTCCCCAAAACCAACAAGTTTTAGAGCAGGCTCGCCATCGACTAAAATTTGATGAACTATTTCTAATCCAGCTTTTTGCCCTGAAAAATAAGCAAGATTTAGCCAAGCTAAAATCACCCCTAATCAAGTTCAAAGAAAAAGAAACGGTGGCCTTTGTCAAAAAGCTACCGTTTATCCTGACTAATGCCCAGAGAAAAGCCGCCTGGGAAATCTTAAAAGATTTGGCTAAAGGCAAACCGATGAATCGACTATTAGAAGGTGATGTGGGATCAGGCAAAACTATTACTGCTATCATCGCCGTCATTAATACTCATCTAAACCATTTTCAATCAGTGTTAATGGCTCCCACAGAAATTCTGGCCCGGCAACATTATGATAATATTATTAAGCTATTGAAAAAAAATATCAGGATTGCCATTTTAACTCGGTCTAATTATCAAACTAACCTAGAGCCAGAAACAACTAAGAAAAAACTGATTGACCAAATTAAATCTGGGCAAATTGATTTGGTTATCGGCACCCATGCTTTAATCGAAGACAAAGTGGAATTTAATAACCTGGGTTTGGCTATCGTCGATGAACAACACCGTTTTGGCGTAGCCCAAAGAAAAAAATTGAAAGCCAAAACCAAAAACCAATTAACCCCTCATCTTTTATCCATGACCGCCACTCCTATTCCCCGCTCTTTAGCTTTAACTATTTACGGGGATCTAGATCTGTCAGTGATCGATGAAATGCCCAAAGGCAGAAAAAAGATAATTACCAAAATTATCTCTCCGGAAAAACGAGATGAAACTTATCTTTTTATTTCAGACCAAATCAAAAGAGGTCATCAGGTTTTCGTTATCTGCCCTTTAATCGACCCTTCCGATAAACTGGGAGTTAAAGCAGTAACCACGGAATATGAAAAACTGGATAAACAAATTTTCCCTAACCTTAAAATTGGCTTGTTGCACGGCAAACTCAAATCCAAAGCCAAAGAAAAAGTAATGCGGGATTTTGCAGATAATAAAATTAATATTTTAGTTTCCACTTCTGTGGTAGAAGTAGGTATTGATATTCCCAATGCCACAGTGATGATAATAGAGGGTTCAGAACGGTTCGGCTTAGCCCAGCTTCATCAATTCAGGGGCCGGATCGGCCGCAGCCAGCACCAATCATCCTGCTTTCTCTTTACCGAAAATAAAACAAGTAATACCCTGGCCAGATTAAACGCTTTGGTTGATTCGCAGAACGGCTTTGACCTGGCAACTAAAGACTTACAATTTAGAGGTCCAGGGGAAATTTACGGCATTCGCCAATCCGGCTATTTAGACCTCAAAATAGCTTCTTTATCCGATTTAGCCATTATTAAACAGGCCAGGCAGGCCGCCCAACTTACAATTGGTCAGCTGGATAAATCCCCCCTTTTAGCCAAAAAAATCGCTAAATTCGGCCAAAATATCCATTTAGAATAACCTTATACGGGGCTTGAGCCCGTCACTCGCGAGTGACGGGCTTGACAAAACCTCTCTTTTGTTTATAATAGGGAGTACTATAAGTACTTGTTCTTTGTTATCGATCCATCACCATCTTCCTTCACGAGATATGACAAGTGAGGGAGGGGGATGACCCAGGGCCACGGCTACTTAGACACTACTACCCTACCGACGGATTAACGTGTTGATATGGGCTACGCCATAGCCTTGCACCTTCACGTCTGATCTGTTGGTCTGAGGACTGGTCAAAGTGGACTTCGGCGAATTCCCCTCTCTCCTCGAATATAATCACTCGAGGTATCTCTTGCCAATGGTTGGCAAGAGCAAAAGTACCCCGTCGGCAATAATCTTGACGGAAAGGAGGTAGTTGGTGGTTCATAATCACTCACCTTAGCGTCGCCTTTCACACCAACTGGTGCCCACCACTTCCGGGGAGCCAACTTCCCCAAAAACAAGGTGCGAATATGGCGAGCGAGATGTAAACCGCCCGCAGAAGGGACGGCGGTAATGAAGGCGACAAAAGGTGTACCGGACAGTAAGTCGGGTCCCAAAAGGAAGGGACCAAACGGTCGGTTCAACCGGCAGTATGGCGGGATTCTCGACCGAGAGATGGCACAGAACGGCCAAGCTGCTAATATCCTGACTGCTAGGATGAAATGCAGTGCCAGTGGCAACACGCCATTTGGCATCCACATGATTGAGGATATCAGCCATTCCGGACATACGACGTGCGTTCTGGCTTCGGTCACCGACCGAAGGGCTACTCTGCTGGCTATTGCCAAGGCCCGATTCGACAAGGGCCTCCACCGGGAATGTCTCTGCTGCGGTGGAGAGATCACCGAAGGGCGGCTCGAAGTACAGCAGGCAGTCACCTGCATACCGTGTCAGAAACTGGTTGACATGGGAATCGGGATTGGCCAGCTTCACGCGGCGCTTAAGGGTGGAGGTGAGCGCCAGCAGATAGACAGGCTGCTCAGATGCGGCCAGTCAGGCGTCACTATCGTCGCTAACTTGACAGGAGGCAAGTAGGCGAAGCAGCAACACCAAGGGACGGATTCGAACATCGAATCCGTCCCTATTTCTTTTATCCGGAAATGTATTTATTGTTACGCAAATAATAACGCCAGGGTTTGTCTTTATACATCCCAGCATAATCCACGCCAATTCGCTTGGCTTTTTTTATATATCGGCTTTTAATAATTTTCGGTCCTTTTCGAATCCAGATTTTCTTGCCAAATAGACTTTGGTTATTTAGTTTCTTATCAATTCTAAAAGCCTGGCACAACTTACCAGGTCCTACTGGAACAATATTTTTATAAGTCTTAATCGGCTGACAGGATCGAATTAAAACAGCAGCTGGGTATCCTTCTCTTTCAGTCACAATATTAAAGCAATAATACATCCCGTAGATTAAGTAAATATATGTTACACCGGGTGGTCCGAACATGGTTTCAGTTCTTTTACTCCTGCCCTTTGAAGCGTGAGAAGCCAAATCGTGAGGACCGAAATAGGCTTCAGTTTCCGTAATAATACCTTGATACAACTGTTTGCCAAATTTCCTAATCAAAACCTGGCCCAATAACATTTGGGCAACTTTTCTGGTATCCCGATTAAAAAAATACTTGGGCAATTTGGCCATTTTTGCTTTTACTATTTAAGCTATTCTAAAAACTTAAAAGCCTCATTCAAACTGGCCACTTCTATAATATCAGCTTTGGCTGGCTTTTTAACCTTGGCACTGGCCGGAATCATTATTTGATTAAAACCTAGTTTTACTGCTTCCTTTACTCTTTTTTCCATATCACCTACGGTTCGCAGTTCTCCGGCTAAACCGACTTCTCCGATGGCTACCATTTTAGAGTCAACCGGTTTATTACGCAGAGCTGAATATATTGCTAGGCAAATGGCTAAATCAGCGGCTGGTTCATTAACCTTGATACCGCCAGCAACATTTACATTGATATCCTGGTTGGATAAACTGAGTTTAGCTCGATTTTTCAAGACATTGACCAATAACTCTATCCGTTTGTAATTGACCCCTAAGGCTACTTTTTTGGCATAACCGAAATGGGTCCGGGAAACTAAGGCCTGAATTTCCACCAGAAAAGCTCTAGTGCCTTCCACAACCGGCGCCACCACCGACCCCGGCGTACTTTTCTGTCTTTCTGCTAGAAACAATTCGGAAGGATTCTTTACCTCCACCATTCCCTTGGCTTGCATGTCAAAAATTCCTACTTCGGCCGTAGCTCCAAAGCGATTTTTGACCGCTCGCAAAATCCGAAAAGCGTGGTATTTATCTCCCTCTAAATAAACAACCGTGTCGACTAAATGTTCCAAGGTTTTGGGACCGGCCAATGTCCCACCTTTGGTGACATGACCAATAA
>JAIWBS010000051.1:0-5619 GCA_048633705.1 Pirellulales bacterium | reverse complement strand
GATTTAGATAAATTTGAGTGAAGGTGTGGCGGAGAGGGCGGGACTCGAACCCGCACACGGCTTTTTAGACCGTTACAGTTTAGCAAACTGCTGCCTTACCAATTCGGCGCACCTCTCCTTATTATTGACGGAGAGAGAGGTCCCGCTAGACGGCGGGATTTCACCCCGACATTATCGGGAGCTCAAGATTCTCACTCCAAGTTTAGCCACAAAACGGAGGCGGTAGGATTCGAACCTACGAGACCTTTGCAGGCCTAGCAGTTTTCAAGACTGCCCCATTCAACCACTCTGGCACGCCTCCGCTTTGAGGCCACTTATTATTTTTGAAAAGGTTTTTCTCCCTTCGGGAGATCACCCGTAGGGTGACAAGACTGCCCGATTCAACCGCTCTCGTACCCCTCCAGGTTGCAAAAAAACCTGGTTTTTTTATGTTTGGTTTTAACATTATACCAAAAAATTGTCAATTTGACAATTTAGCCTTTAGCAATTACCAAACCCCAAACTTCTTTTGCCCCGGCTTTTTTAAGCAATTTAGCACACTCATTAAGAGTTGATCCGGTGGTAAACACGTCATCAATGATTATTACTTTACGGCCATAACAGCCTCGTTTTAATTTAAAGGCATTTTTGATGTTGTTAGCCCGTTGTTTTTTATTGAGGCGAGCTTGGGGCTTGGTGTTTTTGATCCGGTTGAGTAAATCGGGGTCAAAAATAAAACGCAATTCGACTGCTAGATAATTAGACACTTCTTCAGCCTGGTTAAAACAGCGCAGTTTATATCTTTTTTTATGCAAGGGCAGGGAAGTGATAATCGTTCCGGGATTAACCGGAAAATGATCCAAGAATTTTACCAGAATTTGGCCCAAGTAAAAATCCAGTGATTTGACGTATTGGTATTTGTAACAGTGAATAATTTTTTGCAAAAGCGGGTTTTGGTAGGAGGAGGCAATCAGCACTCCAGCTAAAGCAAATCTCTTTTGACATTTATTGCAAAGCCGCCAGTCAACTTTTTTCTTATTGCAAATCGGGCAAAAAGGTTGTTTATTGACTTCGATAGAATCAAGACATTTGGCACAGAGCCAGACATTAGGTTGCTGACATCCTAGGCAGGAGATGGGAAAAATTAAATTGATGATTGTTTGGAATAATTTTGGCATAAAAAAACGGGTTAACAATTAAGCCCGTCTTTTTAAATTTAATTAAGTCAAAGACAATTTGTCCTTTACGGCGGTCACTTTGACTGCTTGTCCAGATTTAAACTTACCGGACAAAAGTCCCTCGGCTAGCGGATCTTCAATTACTTCTTGGATTACTTTGCGAATAGCTCTGGCTCCCTGATCCGGACTAAAACCTTTGGCAGCGATTTTCTTGATAGCTTTGTCAGTAATCTCGATTTTGATATCTTTGGTTTTTAATCTAGCCCGTAGTTCTGATAACTGAAGTTTCACTATTTTTAATACACTATCATGATCCAAAGGATGGAATACTAATGTTTTATCAACCCGGTTAATAAATTCCGGTTTAAACTGTTTTTTTAACTCTTTTAACACTTTTTCTTTTATCTCTTCGTATTTAGTATCTGCTTTTTTCTTCTGAGCATCACTGATTGCCCCAAAGCCAATCTCTGCCCCTTTATTGAGTGAATCAAGACCGATATTAGAAGTTAGAATAATTATCGAATTTTTGAAATTAACTGTTTTTCCTATTGCATCAGTTAAATGGCCGTCTTCCAATACCTGCAAAAGCAAGTTAAATACTTCCGGATGGGCTTTTTCAATTTCATCAAACAAGACAACTGAATAAGGTTTCCTTTTGACCAGATCAGTAAGTTTATTTGATTCTTTATAACCGACATAGCCGGCTGGAGCGCCAATCAGTTTGGAAATGTTAAAACTTTCGGCAAATTCGGACATATCAATGCGAATAAGGGCACCCGGGTCTTCGAAAACAACTTCGGCCAATACTTTGGCTAATTCGGTTTTTCCTACCCCAGAGGGTCCTAAAAAGATAAAAGAACCCAGCGGTCGATTAGGTTGAGAAATTCCAGCTCGGGATCTTTTGATGCTGGAAGCAATGGCTTTTATGGCCTCTGATTGACCAATAATTTTTTTAGCAATTTCTTTTTCCAATTTAAGAAGCCGGTCTTTTTCTCCAACCACCAGATCGTGTAAAGGTATTTTTGTTATCTGGGTAACCACTTCGGCAACATCTCTTTCGGTAATCTTCCCCAGATTTTTCTTGCTGGCTAAGTTTTGTTTTTCTTTGAGATGAACCAGTTTAGTCAAAATTAATTTCTCCTGAGTTTTTATATTAACAGCTCTGGTCCAGTTTTCTGAATCAACGGCTTGGCGCTTATGACGTTTGACATTATTCAATTCATTTTCCAGCTCCTTGAGTTTTTTTACAAAACCACCGACTTTATTTTTTATCTTAATTTTAGAGGCTGCTTCGTCTATTAGATCAATAGCCTTATCAGGCAAAAATTTGTCCTGAATATAGCGGGAAGAGAGAGTGACTGCAGCTTCGATTGCCTGATCAGTTATGGTAACCCGGTGATACTTTTCATAATTTTGGCGAATTCCTTTGAGCACTTCTTCGGTTTCTTCAGCCGTAGGTTCTTGGACCAGGATCGGTTGGAACCTTCTTTCTAGAGCAGCATCCGATTCTATATGTTTTTTGTATTCTTCTTGAGTGGTTGCTCCGATTACCCGGATTTGTCCTTTAGCCAGAGCTGGTTTTAAGATATTAGCGGCATCCATCGAACCCTGAGTTGAACCGGCTCCGATAATAGTATGCAACTCATCGATAAACAAAACGATATTTTCGTTGGCTTTTACCTCATCAATTATTTGCTTAATCCTGCTTTCAAATTCTCCGCGGTAGATAGTCCCGGCTACTACCAGAGTTAGATCCAGGTTGTAGATTTTTTTGTTGGCTAATATTTCCGGCACTTCGCCGGTTAATACTCTTTTGGCCAGTCCTTCAACAATAGCCGTTTTACCCACACCAGCATTGCCTAGTAAAACCGGATTGTTCTTGGTGCGCCGAGATAGAATGCTGATCAGGCGAGATATTTCCTGACTACGGCCAATTACCGGATCAATATTCTTTTGAACTACGGGATCAGTTAGATTAGTGCAAAATAATTCTAAAAGGGAGGATTTTACTTTGGACATAGAGGGTAAGCCAGGCGCAGGAGAAAAGTTGGGTAATTCTTCGGATTCTTCTTCTTTGATTTTGTCGAACAAATTGGTGAGATCAGGAAATTTTGAAGTACTGCGTAAAACTAAATCAATGTGTCTTTTTATGTCCGCCTGATTGATATTATTTTCAGCCAGAATTTTTTCAGTGGCTGGATCTTTGATGGCTAAAATGGCCGCCAAAAGATGTTCAGTCCCGATATACTTATGGTGATGTTTCCGGGCCAGCATCACCGCTTTTTTTATAGCTGACTGGGCGGAAGTATCCAATTTCGGTTTTTTGACGTTGTTCTTTTTGTCAAAGTTGACATCGTCTTTGATTCTCAGCTTGATCAGTTGAGATTTGAAAGATTCTAAATTTAAACCTATTTTGATTAATATATCAGCCCCCAAACTGCCTTTTTGGGTTAGCAGGCCATAGATGAAATAGGGAATAGTTACATCGGGTTGATTCATTTCCCGGGCAAACTTAATAGATTGATCAATAGTTTTTTTCAGGTAGCTGGTGAATTTTTTTAAAACACTATTGTCCATATCCGGTCATACTTCTTAATTTTTTAATCCGTTCTTCAATGGGTGGATGAGTGGAAAAAAGATTATTAATCCCTTTTTTTACTTGACCAAAAGGGCTGGCAATAAACAGATGAGCAGTGGCTGGATTGGCTTTGGCTAATGGTCGGCCATCACGGCTAATTTTGGCTAAAGCATTAGCCAACCCTTCAGGATACCGGGTCAGAAGAGAGCCAGAAGCATCAGCCAGATATTCCCTTTTTCTGGATACGGCAAGCTTTATCAGATTGGCCACTATCGGGGCAAAAATTAGGGCTAGCAGTCCGATAATAGCGATAATGGTGCCGGCTTGGCCACCACTGCGGCGGCGGCCGCCCCCAATAAACCTGGTACGCCAAAAAATATGAGTCATTAGAGCAACCGTACCGACTAACACTACCACAATAGTCATCAAGCGGATATCGTAATTTTTGACATGAGACAGTTCATGGGCAATCACTCCTTCCAGTTCCTCATTTTCCAATTTTTCAATAATGCCGGTAGTTAGAGCGATGCTTGCGTGTTGTGGATCTCTGCCGGTGGCAAAGGCATTCATCGAACTGTCATTGATGATGTAGATTTTGGGCAGAGGCAAACCAGCGGTGATACAAAGATTCTCCACCATCCGATAGACATAAGGGTTATTTGATTTTTCGATGGGTTTGGCTCCAGACAGGCCTAAAGCAATTTTGTCTCCCCGAAAGTAGCTAATCAGGATCATAACCAAAGCCACAATTCCGGCAAGAATTATTCCGCCATAACCGGATCCTTGCCATTCACCAAGAATCCAACCTAAAAACAGGACAAAAATAACAAAGATAATCATTAATACCCAAGTTCTCCTTTTATTAGAATCGATTTGGTTATACATGGTTTTTAATTACCAGTGTACTCGTTACTAAGACCTTTCAGACAACGAACGACACTAATAAATAGTGCCGTCGTTATATTTTTAAATTTTATTTTTTAGAATTTGACCTTGACTGCTTCGCGTTCCCCGGCTTCTTCTATCTCGAAGAATTCATATTTCTTGAAACCCATCATCCCAGCCAGCATATTGTTGGGGAAGATCTGAATTTTGGTATTGAAGTCGCGTACATTCCCGTTATAAAATCGTCTGGACGCTTGGATTTTATTTTCAGTGTCAGCTAATTCATCCTGAAGTTTGGCGAAATTTTCGTTGGCTTTTAGGTCAGGATAATTTTCTGCTACGGCAAACAGAGTTTTTAAGGTGCCGGTTAGCATATTTTCTGCTTGGCCTTTTTCAGCTACTCCCTTGGCGCCCATCGCCCTGGTTCTAGCTTGAGTAACTTTTTCAAAAAGCTCTCTCTCGTGTTTGGCATAACCTTTGACTGTTTCCACTAAATTGGGGATCAAGTCGTACCTTCTTTTGAGCTGGACGTCGATATCCGACCAGGCTTCGTCGGTACGATTCCTTAGGCGGATCAATCCGTTGTAGACTCCGATTAACCAGAAAATTATCACCGCAATGATACCGAGTACTATCCATAATGCTATACTCATAATTGGTTCCTTTTATTTAATGTTTAGTTTATTCAATGATTTTTCGTTCAATAGTGCTGGCCAGGAAACTTTGTTTGTCCTGGATGTTCTCCTGAGCCATTACTAGTATTGTATCATTAATTGCTAAATCAGAAAATGTAATACGTTCTAGATTGTCCGGATTACTGATAAATACTGAGTAATAAGAAGTTTCTTCGTCGATTAATACGATATATCTAGCGGTTTGTCCCAATTGGTTGACTAATAATTCTATCTGGTTATTTAAAAGGTTGCTGATCTTACCTGAACGGGAATAGGTTACTGGACTATTTATTAAGATGTTATCAGTTTGGTTAGTGGTTTTGGG
>JAIWBS010000050.1:0-4729 GCA_048633705.1 Pirellulales bacterium | reverse complement strand
AATCCCGGACCGGCGGCCGTCGGAGTAGTTTTTAAAAATCAACAGGATCAAGTTATCAAAGAGTATTCAGATTATATCGGAGAGACTACTAATGGCCAGGCTGAGTACGCTGCCATCATTTTTGGTTTAAGAAAGGCTAAGGGCCTGAAGTATAAAAAAGTAGAAGTTTATCTAGACAGTCAGTTCATTGTCGAACAGTTGAACGGCAACTACAAAATTAAAGAAGAGGGGATTATTCCTTTGTTTATAAAAACCTGGAATTTACGGCTTGATTTTGACTATATCAAGTTTAACTTCATCCGCCGGGAGCAAAACAAAGAAGCCGATAAAATGGTCAATTTGGCTTTAGATCGTCAAGTAAAAATTAACAAGATACCGGGTTTGTAGTAAAATTTTCTTTAATTTTTCCTGATAATTCTTGGCTAAAGTTAGCGAAAAAATCGCTATTTTTTGTTTTGTCGTAAATTTATCCCAATTTCTAAGCAAGCTTAACCGCTTTTTATTGACCGCGTCGAGCTCAGCTTGACAGGGTTGACAAAATAAGGTTTTTTGTTATTATACATTATGCCCAAGTAGGCTGGATGATCGCTGCCGATTTATCGGTAGAGGAAAGTCCGAACACCCTCCGCCTCTGGTGGAGAAGTAGGCAGTCTGGAAATCAGACCGGGAGTAGAGTAAATTAGAAGTCCTATAGCCTTCTAGTTTTTTCGAAGCCCAGGGAAAGTGTCACAGAGACTAAACAGCCGATGTCTCTCTTGACCTTTGGTCAAACGGGAACAGGCAATGGTGAAAAGAGTGGGGTAAGAGCCCACAATCTGATTTGGCGACAAATCAGAGATGATAAACCCTGTCTGGTGCAAGACCGAATAGACCCCGTAGACCCTTTTGGGTCGAGGGGTGGGTAGGTCGCTTGAGCCCTATTCAACGGGCCTAGATAGATGATCATCTTCCCGCGTCCGCGGGAAACAGGATTCGGCTTATAGGCCTACTTGGGCTAATTTGAGATTTTATGAAAAAATCTGAAATATTTTTCAGTGCTTTGCTGGTTCCGGTTGACTACTTGATGATAGCCCTAGCCGCCCTAGCGGCTTATGGTTTAAGGTTTGGTTCAGCCGTATCGGAGATTCGGCCGGTAATCTACGAAATCCCTTTTCGGGAGTTTTTAAATATCGTCTTTATTGTGGCAATCTTCTGGATTGCCATTTTTGCTTTGTCTGGTCTGTATACCATGAAAGGTCAGAGAAAAAATTTCCAGGAGATTTCCCGGGTATTTTTTGCTTGCTCCACGGCTACATTGTCCGTAATTGTTTTTATCTTTTTCAGCCGTGAGTTTTTCTCTTCACGTTTCATTATTATGGGTACCTGGGGTTTGAGTTTGATATTTGTCAGTCTGGCTCATCTGATCGTCAGAGCCATCCAAACCAGTTTTTATAAAAGAGGATTGGGAGTCCATCGTCTGGTCATCATTGGTGATGATCAGTTGACTGAAGATTTTGTCAAACAAGTTTACAAAAAACCGAATTTAGGTCTCAAAATTACCGAGAGATTCTCAGACTTTAGTGATAAAGTGAAACAGAGGATGATCCAGATGGCAGAAAGCGACAAAGTGGACGAGGTAATTCTGACTGATTCTCGATTGCCCAAATCCGACACTTTGGATTTGTTGGGATTTTGTGACAATCATCATTTGACTTTTAAATATGCCGCTGATCTTTTGGAGGCTCAAGCTACCAATGTTGAAGTGCAAACTATAGCTGGAATTCCCATCATCGAAATTAGAAAGACTGCCCTAGAAGGCTGGGGTAAGGTTTTAAAAAGATTGTTCGATATTGTAGCTTCTGTACTTATTGGAATAATTCTTTCACCCTTATTTTTATTAATTAGTATATTTACAAAAATTGATTCCCGGGGCCCAGTCCTGGTAAAACTGCAAAGAGTAGGCCGCCAAGGCCGAGTTTTTACCTTGTATAAATTTCGTTCAATGGTCAAAGATGCCCATGCCATGAAGAAAGAATTACTGAAATATAACGAGAGAAGAGATGGGCCTCTTTTTAAGATGAAAAATGATCCCAGGATTACCCGAGTGGGCCGGTTTTTGAGAAAAACCAGTTTGGATGAGTTTCCCCAATTGATCAACATATTAAAAGGGCAGATGAGTATCGTTGGTCCCAGACCGCACGAACCGGAAGAAGTAGCTGCTTATGAAAAACATCATAAGAAATTATTGAATATCAAGCCGGGAATAACCGGCTTGGCCCAGGTTTCAGGCCGATCGGATTTAGGATTCGAAGATGAAGTAAAACTAGACACTTACTACATTGAGAACTGGTCTTTTGGTTTGGATTTACAGATAATTTTTAAGACTCCTGTTGCCGTGTTATCACCGAGGAGGGCTCCCTAAATGAAAGTTGCATTATTGCATGATCATCTTAATCAGGTGGGTGGAGCGGAAAAAGTACTGCTGGCTTTTCATGAACTTTTTCCCAAAGCCCCGGTTTACACATTGAACTACAATGAGGAAACGACTAAAGGCATATTTAAACATTTGGATATCAGAACTTCTTTTATTCAAAAACTGCCTTTAGCTAAAAATCATTTTAAATGGTATTTGCCCTGGATGCCGGCGGCGGTGGAGAATTTTGATTTAACCGATTATGACGTAGTTTTGTCTGATTGCTCGGCTTTGATTAAAGGAGTGATCACCCGTTCAGACACTTTACACATTTGCTATTGCCATACGCCTACCCGTTATCTATGGAGCGATACTCATCGCTACACCGAAGAGCTAAACCAACCGGCCATAATTAAAAAGATGTTGCCGCTTTATCTGAAGAAACTGAGGATCTGGGATCGATTGGCGGCTGATCGGGTAGAGAAATATATTGCCAATTCTCAGTTTGTGGCTCAGCGTATCAAAAAGTATTACAAGCGGGATAGTGTAGTGATTCATCCGCCGGTGGAAACCAGTCGGTTTCAACAAGCTGATCATTTTGAAAATTTTTATCTTTTAGTTTCCAGACTAAGACCGTACAAAAGAGTTGATCTGGCTATCCAGGCTTTTAACAATCTAAAAATTCCTTTGAAGATTGTGGGAACCGGAGAAGAAGAAAGTAAATTAAAAAAATTAGCCGGCCCTACCATCGAATTCTTAGGGGCTTTGACGGATGAGAAACTAAAGGATTTATATTCCAGATGCAGAGCCTTTATCAATCCGCAGGAGGAAGATTTTGGCATTGCCGCCGTCGAAGCGATGGCAGCCGGCCGGCCGGTGATTGCCTACAAAGCGGGTGGAGCCAAAGAATCGGTGATCGAGGGCAAGACCGGCGTATTTTTCGAAGAGCAAACCTGGGAGGATCTGGCTGATGCTGTAGTCAGATTCAAACCAGAACAGTTTAATCCAAAAGCTATTAGGAAACATGCCAGTCAGTTTGACGTTGAGCAGTTTAAAGGCAAGATAAAAGACATTGTCGAGAAAAGTTGGCAAGAATTCAAATCTCAATTACAATAGTAATAGACTATTAATTATCGAAAAAATATGGAATTTAGAGACCATTTACGAATAATGGGGCGGGGAAAGGTTTTAATAATTATATTTACCGTATTGGTTGTTGGGGTTTCCATGATTTTGCTTTACTTTAAGGAACCGGTCTATCAGTCATCTATTTCTTTCTCGGTCAATCGGGTAAACCGCCAAACCACCGAGTATTACGAATATGATGGATATTATGCCATTTCAGCTGCCGAGCTATTTTCTCAGACCTTAATGAGTTGGTTTATGACTCCCTCGGTATTATTGGAGATATACGAGCAGGCTGAGGTTGATCCTCAGATCAAATCTCTTTCCAGTTTTGCCAGTCGTTTTCGAGCCAGACAGTACGCTTCTCAAAACATCGTGGTTTCTTTCAAGGAAAAAGACCAGGCCAAGGCTACCAAAATATCCAATGCAGTAGTTAATATTGTTCAGACCAAAGCAGCTGATCTTAATAAAACCTCTGACCAGAAGTCAATTTTCGAAGTAGTGGGATCCAAGCCAGTAATTGTTGAACAAAAACTAAGCTATTGGTTGGCAGGAGTAATTAGTTTACTTTGCGGTTTAATTGTCAGCATTATCTTAGTTTACCTCTTCCGTTATTTTAAGGAAGAAAGTCCAACAACTTAAACAATATGAAAATCGGAGTTGATATTCGCTCTCTGGAAAAGGAACCGAGCGGGGTTAGTGCTTACGCGGAGAATTTACTTAAAAATATTTTGAATATTGATCAAACCAATCAATATTTCTTTTTTTATAACGCCTTAAAAAAACCTGCCTTTGATTTGTCATCCAAGTTTCCTTACGATAATTTCCGGGAGATAACGTATAAAATTCCCAGTAAGATTTTTAGTTTAAGTCAGGTTTTACTGCGTCAACCCAAAATTGATCGTCTGGTATCTGATTTGGATCTCTTTTTTATGCCTAATTTGAATTTCATTTCGTTTTCCAAAAAAATGAAAACAATCGTGACTGTTCACGATCTTTCTTTCAAATATTTTCCCAGTTTTTTTTCAGCCAAACGCCGTTTGTGGCATGCCGGTACTTATCCAAAAAGCATATTCAAACGGGCTCGCTATTTGGTAGCTGTTTCCCAGAACACCAAATCGGATTTGATGAAAATTTATAATATTCCCTCAAATAAGATCAAAGTGATTTATTCCGGTATCAACGTAACCAAGAAACCATTAAGTGACTCCC
>JAIWBS010000049.1:0-2229 GCA_048633705.1 Pirellulales bacterium | reverse complement strand
GTGGCTAACACATCCACCAGAGAAACATGACTAGTGGCACTATCTACTTGATTTTGAATAACAATAAGCTGTTCGCCGAGACTTATGTCACGGCGATTGGCTAATTCAACTACTGACAAACCCGAGGATTCTATCTTAAAAAAGGTTAAATCGCTAATTGGATCCTGGTAGATTTGATCAATATTATAAGTTTTTCGGTCAGCCGTCGTAATCAGATAATTATTTTTATTATCATCTAATAACTTGAAACTAGTAGCCGCTAAACCGTCGCTCGTTAGCATCACACCATCACCTAATGACGATTCATTGTCTAAAAAATCCTGATTGCTCTTCTGGTAAATTTTCACTAAACTGGTAGCGGTTTGACCGATTATTTGCTGCAGTTCCAAATCATCTTTATTTTTGTTATTGCTATAGATTATCGGCGTGCCAGAATTTTTCCCAAAATAAATCTGTTCAATTAAGCCGGGTCGTGAAAGTAGATAAGTACTTAAAACGAGTTCACCTAGAATGCCTCCCAAAAAACCAAAAATGACGGCAAAGATCAAAGCGGATATAATCGACGAACGCCACTTGCGCTGGGGTTGTTTAATTGATTTTAAATCCCCTTCTTTATATAATTTCTCAATATCTTTTTTGGGCCGTAATTTTTTGGGAGAAGTGGGTGTCGGTGTCAATTTCATATGGTCATAATTAAATCCACTGAGCAGTGGTTAGTAGTAATATTATCATAGTACTACCGATTAATAAAGTACGCTTGATGTTGCTCTTTTCCAGGCTGCTTGTAAAATAATTCAATCCTAAAACTATAAGCATGTAATATATTATTGCTAAAAGCAAACTGCTAACATAAAAACTTGAAGGCAAATAATGAACAGCCCAGAACAATTCTGCCATTATTAAACTAACAACCAATAAAAACAGCTTAACCTTACTGAAATCAACTTTATGAACCCAAAAAGTTTGCATGGTTAAAACCAGAGTCAAAACAAAGGACGATATTATCATTAAGGAAAAAGGCGGGTCAAAGAATATTAAAATGCTGAAAATACCGGTAAAGAAAAGAAAAAGTGATAACAGATTCAGATAACCCGAAATATTTTCTAAAGAATAGGGTTGATAGGATTTTGGCAAATATAAGAATTGGAATATATTATTGTAGTAATAGCCGATTAATATACTGATAACAACTATCGCAATTTGCCTGATCAAGAAACTATCAACAAAGAATAGAAATAAAACAGAGCTGATGACCAAAAATAAAGTGGTTATCAAAAAGGCAAAAAATTCCTTTTTCCTGTACTGCAGATTAAATAATTTCAACATTAAAACCAATACAGAGATTATCAGAATAATTACAAATATGTACCAGAAAGTGACAAAAGAGGTCATTAAATACAACCATAACCATACCAAAATAGTTGCCAAAAACGGAATCGACCGGTTTAAGATTAACATAACAAAAAAATTAGTAGCTTAAATGAGGATCTCGACACTGTTTAAAATCAGTTAATTGCTCTTTTTGTTTGGTAGTAAGGTCATAGAACCAAATATGCGACTGGCTGGTAGAATCCATCTGGGAAAAATATATGTGTTGGCTGTCAGAAGACCAAATGGGAGACTGGATACCGTCCAAGATAGCCTGAACTTCACGGCCATCGGAACCAATCAGCCAAACTGTTGACTGATTATCGGTTGTATTGGTTTTAACCAACATTATTTTAGATTGATCAGGAGCGTAGCTAATGTCAAAATTGCTATTTAGACTAGTGGCAAATTCGATTTGGGAAAAATCTTCAAAAGTTTTTTGTTTGGTATTGACTAATACTAAAATAACTCCCTCATCTGTTTCTGATACGGCCAAAAATGCGTTGGGAGAACTCACCACAGATACAGGACTATCAACATTGGATATGATAGAAATCTCTTTGGCTAACTGGCCGGTTTGACTGTCAATATTTACCAAATATAATATTTTATCTTTGACATAAACAAATTTAGCACTATCAGTAAACCAGGCAAAAGAACCGGCGTCACCTACAACTTTCTGTGTCTTGTCTTCTATTAGATCATAATAAAATAGATTTTGCTGACCATCTTCATTTTCTAAATAGAGAATTTTTTCATTATCAGGAGAAATTTTTACTGCAATAAAGTCATTTTTGGAAAATATCAAATTATTGGTCTGGCCATTAGCGGGCCAATACTCGATTAAACGATTATAGATTT
>JAIWBS010000048.1:0-6934 GCA_048633705.1 Pirellulales bacterium | reverse complement strand
GTGCCCGCCGCACCCAAACCCGTTTCCTTGACAATTATATATAAAGAGTATAATAAAAGTGATGCTCCTTTCCCTCGATAAAATCGGGAAGGGATCAGAAAGCTGCCAGTACAGGTGTAATCCTTGAGATCGGACTTTACCAGCAGAAAAATCTCTCTCCTCGTTGATTTTCTTTCACGAGAAAATTAACTATTCTGTTGCAAAGTTCGGATAAGTCTTAGGGCTCCTGGCTGGCAGCTTTTTGGTTTATTGGATTAAATCGCAGGCGCGACAACGTTGTCGCGCCTGCGCTGTTTGAAATACTTTATTTTTTGGCCAATTTCTGCTAAAATTTAGCTACTTTATGGGATTTATCAAGAAATTGCAAACAACCATAGCCGGGGGAGCGATAATAATCGCTCTTTTTACAGTGGTCAGTAAAATCTTGGGTTTACTTAGAAACAGACTATTGGCGTCCCAGTTCGGGGCAGGCGATGTCTTGGACACCTATTTTGCCGCCTTTAAGATTCCTGATTTGGTTTTTAACATATTGATCCTGGGTGCTTTGTCAGCTTCCTTTATTCCGGTTTTTGTCAGTTCTTGGAATAAAGATAAGGAAGAGACTTGGCGGATGACCAATTCCGTTTTAAATATCTTATTGCTGGCTTTGATCTTGATTAGTCTGATTCTTTTTGCATTTGCTCCACAGTTGATGAATTTAATCGCTCCTGGTTTTGATGCGACCAAGCAGGTAGCCACCGCTGATTTGACCAGAATTATGCTGCTTTCTGTAATATTCTTTACTCTGTCCAATGTAATCAGCGGGGTGCTAAATTCCTTCCGTCGTTTCGTGTCTTTTTCTCTGGCACCGGTTATGTATAATATCGGGATAATTTTCGGGATCATGGTTTTGGTGCCCAAGTATGGAACGGCTGCTTTGGCCTGGGGTGTGGTCTTGGGTGCCTTTTTGCATTTATTGGTTCAGCTGCCATCGGTTTTTAAAGTCGGTTTCCGTTATCGCTGGATTCTTGATTTTAAGCACCAGGCAGTCAAGAAAATTTTTAAGCTGATGATCCCCAGGGCTTTGGGTTTGGCGGTTACTCAAATTAATCAGTTAGTTATTGTTATCATTGCTTCTACCTTAGCCGTAGGGTCTGTGGCAGTTTTTAATTTTGCCAATGATTTGCAGAGTTTCCCCATTTCCATTTTTGGCGTTTCTTTGGCTATCGCCGCTTTTCCGGTTTTCAGCCAAGCTTTTTCCCAGAACGATAATTATAAATTTGTCACCCATTTTAGCAAAACTTTCCGGCGGATCGTTTTTTTGATAATCCCGGCTTCCCTGATGATATTATTATTACGCGCCCAGATTGTTCGGTTGGTATTGGGCGCAGGTCAGTTTGACTGGACTGATACTATTTTGACCGCTCGCACCCTTGGTTACTTTGCCGTATCTTTATTTGCTCAAGCTCTAATTCCTCTTCTGGCTCGATCATTTTATGCCAAGCAGGATACCAGAACCCCGGTAATTATCAGTTTGATATCCATGACTATAAATATCGTGTTGGCTTACAGTTTATCCCGCTTGATGGGTATTGCCGGGTTGGGTCTGGCTTTTTCCATTGCCTCAATCGTTAATATGCTGCTGCTAGTTTTGGTGTTGCGCCATAAGGTGGGCAATTTGGATGATAGGAAAATTATCAAATCAACTATTAAAATAGTTGTCTTGGCAGCCCTGATGGGTGGAGTGATCCAATGGTTGAAATACATCATCGCCCCCTTGGTTGATATGCAAACTTTTGTGGGCGTATTTCTGCAAGCTGCCGGGGCGATTATCGGCGGCAGCCTGGTGTATTTACTGTTGAGTCTTTTCTTCAAATCAGAAGAAATAGAAATATTAAGGAAATGGTGCCTGAGATTCAAAAGACCATTTGTCAGAAAGAATAATTAAACACCAGTCATTCTGAACGAGTGGAGCGAGTGAATGAATCCCATTACTTTAGAAAACGAGATTCATTCGCCCCTCGACGCGGCTCGGGACTCAGAATGACAGGAGAGTATGAATAAGATTCGAAATTTCTGCATTATCGCTCATATAGATCATGGTAAGTCAACGCTAGCTGACCGTTTTTTGGAATTAACCAAAACTATCCCCCAAAATAAAATGAAAGAACAAGTTTTGGATCGGATGGATTTGGAGCGGGAGCGGGGGATTACCATCAAACTACAACCGGTCAGGATGGAATACCGGGGATATGAATTAAATTTAATTGACACTCCCGGCCATGTTGATTTCACTTATGAAGTATCCAGGTCTCTGGCTGCCGTAGAAGGAGCGGTTTTGGTAATCGATGCTACTCAAGGTATTCAAGCTCAGACTTTAGCAAATCTTTATATGGCATTGGCTCAGGATTTAACCATAATTCCGGTGATTAATAAAATTGATTTACCTAATGCTGATGTTGAAAAAACAACCAAAGAAATATGCAGTTTATTGGGTTGCCAAGCCGAGGATATCATTTCAGTTTCTGCCAAAACCGGAACCAATATAGAAACTGTTCTGCAGAAGATAATCGAAGTTGTTCCTGCTCCTGAGGGTGAAGTTAAAAATCCGGCCAGAGCATTGATTTTTGATTCACTGTTTGATGAATATCGGGGAGTGGTTGCCTTTGTCCGAGTGGTGGACGGCCAGTTTAGGGCTGGTGACCAGATAGATTTTTTAGCCACCCGGACGTCATCGGAAGTTTTGGAGCTGGGGATGTTTAAACCGGATTTTAGTAAAACCGATCTGTTAAAAGCAGGAGAGATCGGCTATTTGGTTACCGGACTGAAAGACGTCAAAAAATCGCGAGTCGGTGACACTATTGTTATGGCCGGGCAAAAGACTCAGGCTTTGTCGGGTTATAAGGAGGCAAAACCGATGGTCTTTGCCGGGATTTTTTGCCAGAACGGGGATGATTATCCCAAACTGCGGAAGGCGGTCGAAGAGTTAAAATTAACCGATGCTTCTTTTTCTTTTGAGCCGCATCAGGCTAAAGCATTGGGTTTTGGTTTTCGTTGCGGATTCTTGGGTTTATTGCATCTGGAAATAATTACCGAAAGACTAAAAAGAGAATTTTCCCTGGAGCTGGTAGTGACAGTCCCTTCGGTGGCTTATCAAGTATCTTTGCTAACCAATAAAATTATTGCCGTTACCAATGCCCAGGATTGGCCTGATATTAACCAGATAAAGCAGGTCAGAGAGCCTTGGATGAAAGTAGATATTATTTCACCAGCCGGCTATATTGGTGCCATTATGCAGCTGGTGCAGGAATTTAAGGGTAACTATATAGATACTGAGTATTTAGACCAAGACAGGGCTATCTTGCATTATCAGATTCCTTTGTCGTTTATTTTAGTGGATTTTTATGATAGACTAAAAAGTGCTTCGCAAGGTTATGCTTCGCTAAATTATGACTTTTTGGAGTATCGACCGGTAGCCGTAGTAAAATTGGATATCCTGGTAGCGGAAGAATTAGTAGAAGCGTTATCTTCAATTGTTTACCAGGAGGATGCTTATAAAAGGGGGCGGGCAATCACCCAGAAACTAAAGTCAGCTTTGTCCAGGCAGCTATTTGAAGTGAAAGTTCAAGCCGCCATCGGCAGTAAAGTAATTGCTTCTGAACGTATTTCGGCAATGAGAAAGGATGTAACAGCCAAATTGTACGGTGGAGACGTTACCCGTAAAATGAAGTTATTGAAAAAACAAAAAAAGGGGAAAAAACGGATGAAGAATCAAGGCAAAGTCAATATTCCCCCAGAGGCCTATTTAGCCGTATTAAAGCGCTGATTAGTTAAAAATCGGGGCAAGACTAAAAGAGAGCATTCCCAAAACCATCAAGGAAGCCAGTATTACCCAGAGTAGTCTATATTTTTTTCTTAATGCCATATGTTCAAGAGTTATTTTACCAAAAATTTGAAAGAAGATGAAGAGGTGATTCGGATCGTACGAATTTATCCTTTGGCTATAATAAATCAAATCGTTGTAAGTCTGTTTTTTATTCTGTTGGCCTTCTTCTTGATGTTTATCTTGTTTAGACAAGGAACTTGGGGAATTATCTTGTTTTCCCTGTTATTGGCTTTCGGCGTGATTTACGGTGTACGGCAATGGGTAATCTGGTCTTTGAACGGAATCGTGGTTACCTCCAAGCGGATTATTGATTTCGATCAAAAAGGATTTTTTGACCGGACTGTTTCGGAAAGTTCATTGGATAAAATTCAGGATGTCAGCTACGAAATTAAAGGTCCCAGCCAAACCATGCTTAATTATGGATCAGTCAAATTGCAGACAGCCAGCACCACGCCGGTATTGGAAATACACCGGGTTTATCAACCTCACAAATTACAGCAGCTGATTACTGAAACCCAGCAGCGATACGCCCGCGGTGAGTTTGACAAGAAAGATGAAGGGGAAATGTCAGCTACCGAGCTTTTGGGAGTGGTCAGGCAGATCAGGGCCGAAATCGGAGAAGAAGAATTTGCCAAGATATTAAAGAAGAGAAAAGAATAATAATCTAAAATAGCCAATCAGATAGATTTCTGATATAATTGTTAGCACAATCAAATGAGAAATTTAGGCAAATCTCGTCGGAAAAACAAAGTTTTGGGTAACAAAACGGTAATATTTATCGGAGTAGCTGTTTTACTATTATTATCGGTTGCTTTGGGAAAAGAGTTATTGCGCCGATACGAGGTTAATCGGGAAGTTAAACAGCTGGAGAGCGAAATAGCAGAATTGGAGCAGAGGAATCTAGATTTGGACGATTTAATAGATTATTTTAACACGAATTCTTTTACTGAGAAGGAAGCCAGGCAAAAACTGGGTATGCAAAAACAGGGAGAAACAACAGTAATTTTAACTGAATCTCAAAATGCCAATTCACCAACAGGAGAACAAGGAATCGAATCAAATCAAAATAAATCAATAACCAACCCACAACGCTGGTGGCAGTATTTTTTTTCCACTAACTAATTAAATTATTATTAATATTTACTAAATGACTGATCAAGACAAAACAAACGAAAACGATGTTCGAAAAGAATCAACCTCTTCGGACCAGGATCTAAAAAAGGATACCAAGAAAACCAAGAAGACTCGGCCACCAAAAATTTTTATTTGGGGTATAGTTTTTGGAGTAGTAATTATTATTTTGGGAGTGATAGCTTTCGGAGCTGTCCGTATTTATAAATATCAATCTGACGACAGTTTTACTACCAAGTTATCCAAGATTATTCCTTATCCGGCTGCTATGGTAGACGGCCAATTTGTCAGCTATTATGAGGTGAAATCAATGACTGATACTTTAACCAATTTTATGGAGTATCAAGCAGCTCTATTTCCGGACAATAATCTTTACGATGCACCGCCCTATAAAGAGCTTTTCAGTGATACATTGGGTCAATTGATTGAAAACACCTTTATAGAAACGCAGGCTAGAAAACGGCAAGTGAAAGTAAGCGATGCGGAAATTGATGCAGAGATGCAAAAGCTGAGTGAAGAAGCTGCTTTGGCCGGTGAAAATATGGAAGCTGTTTTGAAGGAACGTTATAACTGGACGGCTGATCAATTTGGTCAAAAAGTGATCTATCCTCAGTTAATTCAAAATAAACTGGCCTTGGCTATTACTCTGGATGAGACTATTGAAGTTAATAAACAGGCCAAAGAAAAAATTGATGAAGCATATCAGAAAATCGTTAATGAGGAAATTACTTTTGCTGAAGGCGCCGAGCAGTATAGCGAGGATGAAACCACGGTAGCTACAGGCGGTGATTTGGGCTCAGCTGATCCCAATTATTACGTTGATGAATTCAGAGATGCTTTAATTGCCCTAGAGGATGGTGAAATTAGCCAGCCGGTATCAACCTATTACGGTTGGCACATTATCGAATTAGTTGGGAAAGAAACGGGTGAAAATGGAGAGACACTCTATCACGCCAGGCACATTCTTATCAAAACACAACCTTTTGAAGAATGGTTAATTGAAAAACTTGGCGAAGCTAAGATCAGGAAATTTGTTGATTAAAAAAGAGCCACCCGTCAGAATCGAACTGACGACCTATCCCTTACGAAGGGATTGCTCTACCAACTGAGCTAGGGTGGCAGGTAACACTGAATTTTGTTGGAGCAGGTAACCGGAATCGCCACGCCATGAAGGCGTGGTCCGCCGAAGGCGGAAACCCGCTTTTTAAAAGTTGGAGCGGCAGATCCCGCCAACGGCGGGACGATCTTCCTTGATAAATGGAGCGGATGACCCCGCGTCCGCGGGACAACCTTCCTTGAAAAATTGGAGCGGTAGACCGGGATCGAACCGGCGATCTTCTGCTTGGGAAGCAGACGTTCTACCACTGAACTACTACCGCGTCCTGTATAAAAATTAAGTCATTTCCAATAAAAATGCAACTGTTGGCAAAAATCAGATTAATGTTATTGACAGCTGTTTTGATTTTGATTTTTATGGTTATGCCCAAGCAGGCTTTTGCTCATTCTGTTGATTTACGCATTGATGCTGCCACCATAATAAAAGGCTATACGGTTACATTGGATAATGACAATTTTAAAATAGGGATAGTGCCCAATATTGTTGATCAGGAAGTTATCGTTCAATTAGCCGAAAAATCGGCCAAAAACTATCCGGCTCCTGCAGGCAAAAGGCTGATTTCTTCGGTATATCAATACGATGTATTGGGGGCGGAAACTAACCCGATTATTTTTGAGAAACCGGCCTTTATTTCCGTTGTCTATGATTCTACCACCATTTATCAAAAGGAATTGGGTTTTTGGGATAGAGAAAGTGAATCATGGCAGATATTACCTTCAACAACTGATAGAGATAATAACATCGTCAAAGCGATTACTCATCTGCCTTTTTCACAAGTGGCGGTTTTCGAGCCGGATATCATAGCCTTAGCCCCGATGACA
>JAIWBS010000047.1:0-5866 GCA_048633705.1 Pirellulales bacterium | reverse complement strand
GTCTTCTTCGATTACCAACTCCACAGTGTACTGACCGGGCCTGGTCAAATTGCTTGTATCGATAATGTATTCCTGGCTGGTGATTCTGCCTTCTTTAACCTCTTTCACCTCATAATCAGCAATTATGGTATCACCTTCAGGGTCAATAAGGCGCACTTCTTTAACCTGACGGGTTTTAGAATCAACCCCTAAATGACTAAGACGTGATTTCTCTTCTACCTCAACTGAAATAACCGGTTCTTCTTGGCGTTTAAAATCTTTCTTTTCTAGTTTGACAACATTCTCAGGTAATTCGGGGACTGGTTCTGACTCTTCTATTTCCAAATCCAGAGCCAAGCCGTCTATATAAACTCGGGATTCTTCTATGGCTGGCACAGCATGATATTCTACTCGTAATTGTAAATCTCTTAGATCAACCTGACCAGTTACAATTTCCGCAATCGGAAAACTCCAAAAACCTTCATGAGTCTTGTTGCTCATGTCAGATAAAAGGGCAAAGGAATCTAAAGACTGCCAATTTTCTCCATCCACCGTATAGGCCAGAGTTAAAACATCTTCGTTGCCCTCAAAACTATCAATGCCCAAGGAAAATACCGCTCTGGCTTCTTTGATTTCGGCCTGTTTAGGCAAATCATCCGGCAAACTGAATTGGGAACAGTCTAGGGTATTAACCTCGGGAGTAGCCTCCTCACCCGGACGGTTATAAAAAAGGCTGGAATTTTCTTCGGAAAAATCCAACAATGGAGAACTGCTTAATAAATCAATATTTTTAGCTTGCCCCGCTTCTGGCCAGCCGCTGCACTGATCGGGTTCCAACCGGAAAGTAGAAAGGGAATTGGTCTCGGCTTGGACAAACAATAAACTCCCGAGAATGCCCATTCCAACCATGACAACAATAACAGCCAGGGAACAAGACATAAAGAATAAGTTTTTTGACCTCTTCAGTTTGAGTTGCTTCCGGTTTTTAGGCTTATTCAGCCGTTTCTGCCTTTTTGGCTTATTTAAAACCCGGCCAGGAACTTTTCTTGTTCTGGTTTTTTTGGACTTTGTCCCCTGAAGTTTAGGCTTTTTCCTAGACTTCAAATTACTTTTCTTGTTTGGTTTTTTCACCAAATTAAACGTTAATTAACCAACTACCACCTTTTTTATAAAGCTGGTTAATTCCTTTTTATTATATCATTATTTCCAGTGATAGTCAATGTCGAAAAACCCCCTTTTTTAGTCAGTTACCTACTTTTTAGCCTATCTGCTATAATAAAGAAGTATAAGCATAATTTATTCAATATGGATGATCTAACAACCAAAGAAGTTAATCAAAAAACCAAAACTAAATTGAGCCTGACTACAAAAATCCTGATCACTCTAGGGGTCCTATCTTTTGTTTCTGCCCTTTCAGTAGGGCTTATCTCTATGTTGGCTAACCGGACACCGTAATAAAAGAGGTTGACCACCTCCCGCGTCCGCCTGCCTCGCTGGGCAAGGCGGACGGGACAGGGTTGACTTTTAGCCAATTCTGTGCTAGAATAAAGACAGAAATAAACAAAAATGAAAACAAAAACCGATTTACAAATCGAAAAGTTCGTGTTTGATAACTATTTAGTTCTTGAAAAGTATTCAGTATCAACACATTGGTATGAAAACGTTTGGCAAATTATAGTAGAAAGCCCCAAGCGTTTTTTTGTTAGCTTATTCTAAATCCCCAGATTACTAATTACTGATTACTAATTACCAGTTACTAGTTACTAACCCATGAACATAGACGAATTATTTAAAATTGCTGTTGCCAAGAACGCTTCTGATTTACATTTGGTGGCTAACATGCCGCCAGTATTAAGAATTGACGGACAGCTGGCTGAGATAAAAGGTCAGCCTGTTCTTTCTCCAGAGGAAACTAAAAAATTAGCTTTCAGTATTCTTAGTGAGAGACAGGAGGAAAAATTCGTGGCCGAGAGAGAAATGGATCTTTCTTATGAGTTAAAGGGCCTTTCCCGCTTTAGGGTTAATGTTCACTGGGAAAGAGATAATGTTGGTTTAGTGGCTAGAGTAATTTCCAATAAAATACCGGAAATGGAGGAAATCATGCTGCCCGAGGTGGTTTATGAATTATGCCGGCTAAAACAAGGCATGATCCTCTTAACCGGACCAACCGGTTGCGGTAAATCAACTTCTTTGGCCGCCATGATCAATCTAATAAACTCTGAACGCCGCTGTCATATCGTTACTTTGGAAGATCCGATTGAGTTTTTATTCAAATCCAATAAAAGCGTGATCAAACAAAGGCAGCTGGGAACTGACTTTCTGTCCTTTGCTCAAGCCCTAAAGAGAGTGGTTCGTCAGGATCCTAACGTAATTATGGTTGGCGAGATGCGCGACCTGGAGACCATTGCTGCTGCTATCACCTTAGCGGAAACCGGGCACTTGGTGCTAGCTACTTTACATACCTACAATGCCTCTCAAACTATTGATCGTATTATTGATGTTTTTCCGCCCCATCAGCAAGCTCAAGTACGGCTTCAGCTTTCCTTGTTCCTAAGAGGAATAATCTCCCAGCAACTTTTGCCCAAAATCAGAGGGGGCAGAATCGCCGCCCGTGAAGTATTGATAAACACCCCAGCTATTGCCAACCTGGTCCGGGAAAATAAAGTTGCCCAAATAAAAACTGTCATTCAGACCAATGTGGAAGAAGGCATGTTTACTATGGACCAAGGTATTCGTGAACTTTTTGAAAAAGGAATGATTACTGAGGAAGTAGCCAGTAGCCACATGGTTAATCCGGAAACGTTGCAGTAAACTTATTAGTCAAATCCAGCTGAATTATGGCTGGGTTTTTGTTTTGCCTTGATGCCAAAAAGATTATATGATATAGTCATGTGAAGCTTACCGCATACGGACTACCGACTACTGCTATCTGCTGTAGACTATATGCCGTAAACCAACCTGCGCCTGTCCCTAGTCCAGCTTTTGCTGGACCGGGATCCCGTCTCCGCTGTAGCGGAGAGGGATAGTTTCCGCCAGAGGCGGACCCGCCTTTGGCGGGCAATTGGAATAATCGATAGTTGTTTATTAAACACAATAAAATAATTCGGGCGTCCGTAGTTCAATTGGATAGAACGCTTGGCTTCGGACCAAGAGGTTGGGGGTTCGAGTCCCTCCGGGCGCACCAGCTATAAATATTTGCGCCCATAGCTCAATTGGTAGAGCACCTGCCTCTTAAGCAGGGTGTTGCAGGTTCAAGTCCTGCTGGGCGTACCAGATAAAAAACACTTTGTGAACAAAGTGTTTTTTTGTTTATGAAAATGCTATAATAAATAAACTAATCAGTAACTTATAAACCTATGGAAATCCTTTGGCCATTTTTCATTATCATCGTAGTTGTCCTCTTTATCAGCATCAGGCAAATTAATCAATACCAAAGAGGGGTAATGTTTACTTTTGGTAAATATACCGGTACCAAAGAACCGGGTTGGCGCATTGTTGTTCCCATTTTTCAGATGATGAAAAAAGTGGATATTCGGATATCGGTAGTAGACGTACCGGATCAAGACGCTATTACCAAAGACAATGTCACCATCAAAGTAAACGCGGTTCTCTATTATAAAGTACGGGATGCCAGAACGGCTATCATTGAAGTAGAAAATTATCACTACGCTGTTTCCCAACTGGCCCAAACTACCATGCGCGACATTGTGGGAGAAACTGAATTAGACAGTCTATTGACCAATCGTGAGGAAATTTCTAAAAAGATTCAGGGAATCGTCGACGAAGCGACTGATCCTTGGGGAATTAAAGTGGTAGCGGTTGAGCTAAAACACATTGAACTGCCTGGGGAAATGAGGAGAACCATCGGCAAACAGGCTGAAGCAGAAAGAGAAAAGAGGTCAGTCATTATTAAGGCGGAGGGTGAGGTAATCGCGGCCGACAATATGGCTAAAGCGGCTAAAGTTTTAGCCGAAGCCCCGGGCTCTCTCCACTTACGTACTCTGCAATCAATCAACGATCTATCCTCTGATCAATCCAACACGGTAATTTTCGCCATTCCGCTTGAGGTGCTACGAGCTTTGGAAGGTATAGGAAAAAAATTCGGACAAAAATAGTTTTTAAAAATCACAAAGTCCCCAATCGTCTCGGCTGGGGACTTTTTTATACAAAAATATTAAATTTTACTTTAAGGCTTCTTTGAAGTTTTTACCTGCTTTGAATTTAGGAATGGTTACTGCGGGAATCTGGATTTTTTCCGTAGGATTCTGCGGATTCACTCCCATTCTGGCCTCTCGTCTTTTTGCCGTAAAAGTGCCAAATCCGGTCAAGGTAACTTCTCCGCTAGATCTCAGGGTGTCATAAACAATCTGCTCAAAAGCATCAAACATATCTTCTACCTGTTTCTTATTCAATCCGACTTTGGCGGCTACTGCATCGGATAATTCTGCTTTGTTCACAAGGCCTTACCTCCTTTCGAACTATTAATTATTAAACTTTTACTTTTTTATCTACTCGTTCTATTTTGGTAGTCTTTTTAGTCTTGGGATCGATCTCTAAATAAATTGCATTAACCGTTACTTCCCCCTCCTCGGGAATTTCAAAGACATAATTGATAGAATTCAGAAATCTTTTGATCACATTGGCTTTATCAACTCCCAAAACTGAATCAGTTGCTCCGACCATTCCCACGTCAGTAATATAGCCCGTTCCTTGCGGCAATATTTTGGCATCAGCGGTTCCGATATGGGTGTGGGTACCTAAAACTGCGGAAACTTGACCATCGACATACCAGCCCAATGCTACTTTTTCCGAAGTGGCTTCAGCGTGAAAATCGATGATAACACCAGCCAGACCGTCCCATTCGGCTTTTAGCTCCTTTTTGATCTCATCAAACTTGCGAAAAGGGCAATCGTAATCTTCTGGAAAGAATACTCTGCCTATTAAGTTTATCACAAGTATTTTCTTGGTGCCAACTTCAACAATTTTATATTCTGGACCAACCACTGTAGGAGGATAATTAGCCGGCCGCAATACCATCGAATCTTCCGTGCTCAAGATTTCTTCCGCCTGGCCTTTTTTCCAGATATGGTTTCCGGATGTGAATATATTTATTCCCAATTCTTCCAGCTCAGCAATGGTTTTTTTGGTAATACCCTTGCCATGAGCTAAATTTTCCACATTAGTGATCAATAAATCCGGCTCATACTGCTTTTTAAGATCGGGCAGAACCTTTTTTAAGGCAGCTCTTCCAATCTTGCCAACTATATCACCGAAGAATAGTATTTTTAGATTCATTAAATTAAGAGATTAGTAATTAGTAACTAGTAATAAGTAATAAGTAATAAGTAATTAGAATATTATCGCGCGTAATCAATCACTCTAGTTTCTCTAATTATGGTTACTTTTATTTCACCGGGATATTTCAATTCTTCCTCAATTTTTTTGGCCACTTTCTTAGCCAGCCTAATGGCTTCCAAATCGTCAATCTTTTCCGGCACCACAAAAACTCGAATTTCGCGACCGGCCTGAATGGCGTAAGATTTATTCACTCCTTCAAAAGCATTGGCCACTTTTTCCAACTCTTCTAATCGCTGGAGGTATCGCTCGTAGGTATCTTTCCTGGCACCCGGGCGGGAACCAGAAATTGCGTCAGCTACCTTAACGATAACCGCTTCCAAAGAACTGGGGTGATCTTCATGATGCTCAAAAATCGGTTTAATCACCTCTTCGGATAATCCAAACTTTTTGGCAATATCCCTGCCGATTTCCGGATGAGTACCCTGTACTTCATGGTCAACCGCTTTACCTATATCATGTAATAGACCGGCTTTCTTGGCTACTGAAACATCAGCACCCAAATCTTCCGCCAGAAGAGCTGAAAGATTTG
>JAIWBS010000046.1:0-3477 GCA_048633705.1 Pirellulales bacterium | reverse complement strand
GAAACACCGTTTGCTTCAAGAATATCTGTAGAGAATGAAATAGTGCCCTGACCGGCATTAATAGCCTGACCGTTAGTGCCCACAACTAAAGTGACAGTAAAGGTTGAACCCACAGTATATGTAGCTGAGGGGGGGCTCAAAAATAATGACCCATCCGCCCTGGCTATCTCCGGTTGCCCCAGCCAAATTGTGATGGCCAAAATTATGATAATGCTGATAAAACGTTTAATCATAGCCAGTTAATGTTTTTTACCTTTTAATATTATTATGCCTGATACTATTATTATAACCCCAAAACCCCCTATAATGGCAAGGGTCCAATTTGTTTTGGCTTGGGGAATAGCTGGCAAAGTTGATTCAGTAATATTACCGGCCTTATCAATGGCTCGGACAACAACTGGATTTTTACGGGATTGATCTACCAAAATATATGGACTGGCTGCATTGGCATAGACCACCTCTCCTTCAATAACCTGATACTGTTCGATCCCGGAAGCTAAATCCCGGGTGGCAAAAGTTAAAAAGTATTTGCCGTTGTATTCAGTGGCTGATTGACCGATTTTAGCGGCAAAAGCAAGGGGAGGACTGGTGTCAATCATCAATCTTCTTGTTGATGTATCTCCCCAATCGTCCCCTTCTAACTTTTCTCTAAGAGAAAAATAGTAAATACCGTCAGGCAAATCTTCATAAGTAACTTCACCTGTTATTTCTTCAACTCTGTTATCAAGCTCAACTTGAGGATCTTGGCTTAATTGGTAACTATAAAAAGCACCTGATTTTGTCTCCCAGTTAATTATAGCGTTTGAATCTTGATACCATTTATCTTCCTGGGGGTGGGTAGAAGAATTAATAGTAATAGCATAAGGTGAGGGAATGTTTACGCTATAGGTACCTAACAAGGTACTTAGGGGAGCTGGGGTCCCCAATCCGTCATTAAGATAAACACCGGATTTTTCCTCATTAATTTTTAGTTGAGCCGTGCCTGTTTTTGGTTTTGCCCGAAAAGTAATAGCCATAACCCGGCCATCAACCACCAGGCTGCCTCGGGGAATCCCCCCCACGAAAGAGATAATACCTTTTTGCTGATCAATAGTTGGCTCGGTCACCCAAAGCTCTAAAAATGACCCTCCTTGAGATAAATCAACTACTTCCAGTAAATCAGTGGAATAACTTATTTCGGCTTCAACGGCATTGATAAATTCATTTTCACTATCCAATCTGATTTCCACCAGGAAATGCTCACTTTGGCTAACTGTTTGTTCATGAGGAAAGAAATAAAGAATGGCGGCCTGGGCTTTATCTTGCCAGAAGAAAAGACTAAAAAAGACGAGAGCGACAATGATCCTGATTTTGAGAAATTTATTGGTCATATTTAACCGGTCCAATGGTATAACATGATGCTAAAGTCCGTAATATTGACGGTGCCATCGCTGTTAATGTCAGCCCTGGCATTAGCCGGATCAGTCTGGTTCCAATAATATAAAAGGATGCTGAAATCAACTAGATCAACGAATCCGTCACAATTAATATCTCCAGGGTCAGACATAGCACAAGGATCAAGCTCTTCGGCATCTGTCACTACAAAACTAAGTGTCTCACTGTAATCTGAAATAAAACCTTCACCGGAAGTGGTTCGAGCCCGAGCTGAATGAGAACCTACTTCTAAATCAACCCCTAAAAATGAATCTGTCCAGGTGCCATCACCTTCTGATGTTATTTTAGACGCTACCTCCCACGGCGAAGAAATTAATACGGTCACTTCGCTTTGGGGTACAGTGATTCCAAAGATAGTGACACTATCACCCAAAGCTACAGTATTTTTATCAATGTCAATAGTCGGAGACAAAAAAATACCGCTAATAGTAGTGGTAGTTCCTTCGGTAAGACTAAGAGTAAAATTGGTAATTCGACCGGACCTGCCCTCTGTATCTTCACCAAAGATACTAAAAGTGTAAATGCCCGGGTCAATATCTATAGAAACATCAAACCGGGCATTGGGACCAGCCGGCACTGTGGCCAACAGGGTACCGTCTTGACGAATAATTACATCTGATCCAGGATAAGCCAGGCCTTTAAAAATAATAATGGTTTCTGGTTCTTCAGGTGGGGCGTCACTAGGCACAGTGGCTGTCACTGTGACTGTAAGGGTATCTGACCACAGGGTTAATGCCTGGACAAAAGACTGCCCCATGATCATCATAATGACCACGGGGAGTATTATTAAATAGATATATAAATTTCTCCGAGGAAATCTTAACACTTTATCGTTTTAATCCAAATTATTTCTTTAGTTGAGCTTTCTTAACTAACCAGGCGTTATAGCGTTTAATTAGGAATATTAAGAGGAAAATTGCTACCAATAATATTAAAGCGGAAATTATGATCACTCTCCAGGGGAACACCCAGAAACTAGTTTCAGCTGTAGCTAATTGATCATTAGCTGCCCCAAAAGTCAGATTAAGTTGGGCTTTGTATCTACCAAAAGCAAAGTTATTCCATTCATTGGAATATTCTTTCCAGAAATTGGACCAGACATTGCCGGTAGTTTCCTGCACCTGGTCTTTTTCCCAAATTGCCTCGTATTTTCTGATAGTCTGAGGTAAAGTAGCCCCTTTAGCTTCGTTTAAATCAACTTTAGCGCTTTCTTTGCCGAAGAGGTTGGTGATAGTAATAGTACCGGTGGGGCGCAAGTGAACATTTCCCGAATTTTGAAAACGGGCAAAAAAGGAAATTGGTAAACGGGAAAATGTGGTTTTTTTATCTTCAGCAAAAAACTCAGCTAAATTGCCTCCTTCTTCAACTTCTCCAGCCACCCGCACCAGGATAAGAGAGCCCAGTTTGGCCCCAATCGCCACCTGACCAGCTCCTGCCTCTGGTGGAACATCAACAAAAAAGACCGCGGCATAATGCCCGCCTGGGTCAGCATCGGCTGGTACATTTATAATTACGGGTATTTCTTTTCTCTCACCTGGGGCTAAAATAATTGGTCCGGCTTCAACTTCAATCCATTCAGCCAAACCGGTTAATGGTGCCTTAAAATCAAATATTGGATTACCTGTTTCACCCTCGTTGGTAAAACTGGTTACTTCAGTAAATAATTCTAAAGTTTCAGCTGTTTCATTAAATACCTTGATAGCAGTAGAAGAATCCTGACCAGGGATCACCCCGAATTCAAAAGAAGGCGGAATCAAGGTCAAGGCTTCCGCGTCAGACGGTCCGATTAAGCTAAAACCGAGCACGACAGCAACCAGGACCACAATTTTTTTAATCATAGCTTCCAAAATAATATTAAATCCAAAATATCTTAAACTGACTTTCCCTCAGAAGATGACAAAAATCGTTAAACCGGAGTTCTTAGAATAGACCGGCTGTCACGTAATAGACAACTGATGAGTAGCTACCAGCATTTGTTGTGCTACTGATAGTAGCTTGATAGCAAACAGTAATGGTTTCATCTACCGGACCAGAGGATTCTCC
>JAIWBS010000045.1:0-8744 GCA_048633705.1 Pirellulales bacterium | reverse complement strand
CCGATTTCCGGATGAGTACCCTGTACTTCATGGTCAACCGCTTTACCTATATCATGTAATAGACCGGCTTTCTTGGCTACTGAAACATCAGCACCCAAATCTTCCGCCAGAAGAGCTGAAAGATTTGCTACTTCTACGGAATGGCGCAAAACGTTTTGACCGTAAGAAGTACGATACTTAAGACGACCCAAAATTCTAACCAATTTGGGGTCCAAACCGGTTACCCCCACCTCATACAAAGCATCTTCGCCGGCTTTTCTGATATCCTGGGCTAATTCCTTTTTGGAAACTTCAATCGCTTCTTCAATCTTGGAAGGATGGATCCTGCCATCAGCAATCAATTTATCCAATGCTCTTTTGGCCAAATGCCGGCGGATCGGACTGAAACCGGAGATTACTATGGCTTCCGGTGTGTCGTCAACTACAATTTCCACTCCGGTTAATTGTTCAATTGCTTTAATGTTTCTTCCTTCTCGTCCGATAATTCGACCCTTCATATCATCGGAAGGCAAGGTTACTATAGTGGTAGTTGTCTCGGCGGCGTGAGAAGTAACACAGCGCTGAATGGCTGTAGTTAACAAATCACGAGCCTTAATATCAAACACTTCCTGGTTTTCTCTTTCCAACTTACGGAGTCTCTCTACCAGTTCTTCTTTCATTTCCTTCTCAGTGACTAATAGCAATTCCTTCTTTGCCTCCTCTTTGGACATAGCGGCAACTGTTTCTAACTTCTTAATCTGTTCCTGCTGTATCTGTAATATCTTTTTCTTGATTTCCTCTACTTGTCTGGCTTTGTCATAAACTTTTTGTTGGCGATTCTCTAAATCCAACAGCTTTTGATCAAAGAGATTCTCTCTTTTTTCCAATCTTTTCTGTAATTCTTTTAATTCTCCCCGTCTTTGTGCTTCTTCTTTCTTGGACTCCTCAATCATTGAGATAGCCTTACCTTTAGCCTTCAGCAACACATCTCTTTCTTTGGCTTTGGCGTCTTCTGTTATCTTTTTGGCCTTGGATTCAGCTGAATCAATTTCCCGAGAAGCCATGCCCTTTCTCACCCAGTAACCGATTATCATTCCACCTGGTACAGCCACTACCAACAAGATGATGTACATTAAACTCATTTCATTCATAGCAATTTTTCCTTTTTTAGACCTTTTTTATAACTTAGTTTTAAGTCTATTAGTTTTTAAGTTTCTAAGTTTGTAAGGATTTAGTTTTTCCTTACCAACCTACAAACTTACCAACTTATTCAACTTATTTTTCAATAAATAAAGACCGATTAACTCGGTCATTTTTTCAATTGTTTAATTGACCCGGTCCCGCCCGCCTTGCCCAGCGAGGCAGGCAACCGCGGGATAGAGTTAATTAAGAGATAATTTTATCGACAATACCGTATTTCTTGGCCTGATCAGCAGACATGAAAAAGTCACGATCAGTGTCTCTTTCGATTTTCTTTAAAGGTTGCCCGGTATGCTGGGAAAGAATTTTATTAAGACGATCCCGAATCTTCAAAATATGCTCCGCTCTAATTTTAATGTCTTGAGCTTGTCCCTCAACACCACCCATAATTTGATGCAGAAGAATCTCTGAATTAGGCAGGGTAAATCTTTTCCTAGATTTTCCAGCTGCCAGTAAAACCGCTCCCATTGAACCGGCTAGTCCTACACAAATAGTGGCAACGTCCGGCTTGACATACTGCATAGTATCGTAGATAGCCATCCCGGCAGTGACCGAACCACCGGGTGTATTTACGTATAATTTTATATCTTTATTTTTATCTTCTGATTCCAAAAACAAAAGCTGGGCAATGATTGTATTGGCCACATTGTCATCAATCATATCGCCTAAAAAGACTATTCTCTCTTTCAAAAGACGAGAATATATATCATAGGCGCGTTCACCTCTTGTTGATTTTTCTATTACAGTCGGTATTAATCTCATAGTGGTTTTAGACAACTTGCCAACCGCTGGCTGTCTCTTTTAAGTTCCCTTTTACGGTAAAACCTGCTGCTTTTTTATGTCCCCCTCCTCCAAATATACTAGCAATTTTTGAAACATCTATCAAGTCATCAGTTGATCTGAGGCTTCCTTTGATCTTGCCGTCTGGCAATTCACGTAAAACCATTACTGCTTTGGTATCGGACAAATTGTTTAAAAAATTAGAAACCCCTTCTGTGGCCTCTTCGTCAGTCTGGCATTCTTCTATATCTTTTTGAGTGATAACAGTAGTAACAAAACCGGTTTTCCGGTCTTTTTTTAACCGTGACAGGGCTTTGCCCCATAACCTTAAGGTATTGAGCCGTTTATTTTTGACAGCGTTTTTGACAATCTCCTGGAGATTGGCTCCTCTAATCAACAACTTGGAAGCGGCTTGTAAGGAATTGATATTAGTAGCAGGATTGGTAAAGACCCCTGTATCCAATAAAATGCCGGTCAGCAAACAGGTGGCCATTTCTTTATTGATATCTACCCGTAAATCATCAAAGAAGCGAAAAAGGATTTCGGCGGTTGATGAGGCTGATGGATCAACTAAATTCAAATCGCCGAAAAATTGATTGGTGTGATGATGGTCAATATTTATCAATAGTGGGGGACGACCGGGAATTTTCTTAATCAGGTCTTCTGCTCCGGCATATTTTAAATCCCCAGAATCCAGCACTAAAACTAAATCGAAATCATTATCAGAAAATATGGCTGGTGAATTTTTTAAACTATCAATATCCGACAAAAAACTAAATTGGTTAGAAGGCTGATCAAGAGAAAAAATCACATGTGGCCACTTCTTTTGAGTCAAATAATTTACCATGGATAAGCCAGAGCCAATTGCATCGCCGTCTGGATTCTGATGAATAATAATCAGAATATTGGCGGCCTTGACCAGGTTATAATGGATTTCTTTATGTAAACGGGTTTGTTCCATAGCAGTATTATTTATTAGCCCGTTATTCTATCTCAATTTCTAGTGCTTGTCAAGGATGCGGAAAATTCGATCAGCTTTTTCTTCGGAAGTATCGATTTTTAGAGATATTCTTGGAACAAATTTAAGGTGCAATTTTTTAAACAGTCTTGATTGAATTGATAACAAATTCCGCTGGAATAACTGGTAAGCTTCTTCCCGAAACTTAATCGGCAAAACAGAAAGCCAAATCACACAATTTTTAAGGTCAGGTGCAGTTTCTACCTTTTCAACTGTAACCATATACCGAGAAGGCAGCTCAATTTCCTTAAGAACAATGTTATTGAATTGTTCACGAATTAATTCGTTTATTTTGGCTAGACGATGGGAAGGCATTATCCTAATTTGCGAATTTGTTCTTGTTCTTGATAGATAGTTAATCTATCACCCACTTCCACTTCCTTAAAACCGACCAGCTTTAAGCCACATTCCTGACCTTCTATTACTTCATCTACTGACCTCTTGGATATTTGAACTTGCTTGATTTGGCCTTGGCCGATTAATTCTTTTTTTCGTTTAATCTCAAACTTCGTATTGGGAAATATTTTTCCTTCTAAGACTTTTCCTCCGATTATCACTCCTTCCTTATCCTTACGAAAGAGAGCTAAAATTTCCATCTTACCTAAATCTTCTCTGATAATTTCCGGCTCAATCAAAGGCTCCAGATGTTTTTTGGCTTCATCAATTAGTTCGTAGATTACTTTAAAGGTTTTTAAATTTTCAAATTTTCGGTTTCTAATCACTTCTTGGGCTTCCATTGTCAGCCCCACATGAAAACCGAAAAGGTGAGCCTGGGTATTGTCAGCTTGAATAACATCCTGGCCGGTAACATTGCCTAAACCCTTTTTTACTACATTAACTGCAACGCCCGGTCCCTTTAATTTGGACAGGGAAGCAATAATCGCTTCCTTAGAACCCAGGGTGTCAGTTTTTATTACCAGATTTAAATAATTTATTTTTTTCTTCTTCTTGTCATCATCTTTGGCAATCGGCTTAGCTTGTTCCTGCATTACTTTAATTTTATCCAGTTTCTGTTCTTTAATTTTTTTTCTCAATAATTTTTGATCTTCAATCACTTGCAGAATGTCACCAACTTTTGGCAAACCCTTTAAACCAATTACTCTGACTGGTTGAGACGGTCCAGCCTCTTTGATGAATTGATTATTATGGTCTTTCAAAGATTTAATCTTGCCGGCCACCTCCCCTACTGTCACCAGGTCACTTTGTCTTAGGGTACCGGTGTGCACCAAGACCGTGGCCACCGGACCTTCACCTTTATCAACATGAGATTCGATCACGCTGCCAACCGCCTCTCTTTTGGGGTTAGCCAACAGATTATCTTTTTCCATGTCAGCAACCAATAAAATCATATCGAGTAACTGGTTGATCCCGGTTTTTTTTGTGGCTGATACTTCCTGGCAGATAACTTTACCTCCCCATTCCTCTGGATTTAGATCCTTTTGGGTTAACTGTTGTTTGACTTTTTGAATATCAGCTTCCGGCTTATCTACTTTGTTAATAGCCACTAAAAAGGGGATTTTGGTCTCTTTAATAATGCTGATGGCTTCTTCGGTTTGAGGTTTAATTCCATCATCAGCGGCAATTACCAAAATGGCAATATCAGCTACTTTAGCTCCTCTGGATCGCATCTTAGCAAAGGCTTCATGGCCAGGCGTATCAATAAAGGTAATTTTCTTATTTTTATGAACTACTTGATAAGCTCCAACATGTTGGGTGATCCCGCCACTTTCCGAAGCCACTACATCGGTTTTTCTAATCGCATCCAATAAAGCGGTTTTGCCGTGATCAACGTGTCCCAAAACCACTACGGTCGGCGGTCTGGTTTTTAGCCGAGAACTATCATCTTTGAGCAGATTGTCTAGACTTTTTTCTTGGATCTCCTCATGAATCACTTCTTCTCCTTTTTCCAAAACTGCCTGCCATCCCAAATCTTCAGTGATGATGGAGGCTGTCTCAAAATCAATTTCTTCATTCTGGGAAGAGGTAATCCCGTTCTTCATCAAAACCCCTAACAATTCAACCACCGGCATATTTAATCTTTCGGCAAAATCACGAATAATAATCCGATTGGGTATAAATATTTTTTCACCTTTTTCTAATTCCTTTTCTTCTTCCTCATCTTCCTCTTCGGTTTTTCTGAACTTTATTTTGCCTTCTAGGGCTTGGTAGATTTTTTTGGCCACCCGGTCATCGATTTTAATAGCCCTGCGCCCCACATCAAAGCCCAGCTTTTCAATTTCATCAAAAAGCTGTACCTTGGTAATTTTTAATTTTCTGGCTAGTTCGGTTACATTCATGGATATAGTACGAATTTACAAATTAATACGAATATACAAATACTTACTAATTAACATTCGTACATTTGTAATGATTCGTAATTCGTACTCTTTATCCGTAGTTCTAAAAAATCGCCTGGGGCATGGGCGACTTGGCCGTCTGGAAAAATGGTCAATGCTTAAAACATTCTTTTTTTGCCCACAATTATATTCAACTTTCTAGGAACAACTTCGATAGTGACTGGAGTCTTAGCTACATTTTCTCCATCCACTGCAACTGGAACTGATTCAGCTTGACTAACAATTTTTAATCGCCGAACCGGAAAAATACTTCCTTTATTAGAGACCTTGCCGGTAAACCCGAAAAATCCTTTAGTATGACCGGCTGGTTTAATAACCACTTCCATTCTGCCATCTTGGGGGTTGGAAAAAGTATTTTTGCCGGTTTGAGTGATATGGTCAAAATTGCAGATTTGGACAGAATTTTTCGGGTTTTTCGGAGTTATCCAATAACGGCCGTCACACTCGATAGATACTTCTCCTTGCTCGACTTCGACTGAAGATAAAAAGTAGTGATTATTGATTTTACCGATATCCACCCTTTCAGACAAACGAGCCGAGAGGACATCACACGCCTTTTCTTCGGCAGGGATATCCAGAAAATTAGCGATCTTGCTTTTCGCCCCAACTGGGATGTAGCCAACAATGATTGGTTGACCAGCTACGATTCTAATAACGTCAAATAGGGTCTGGTCATTGCCTACTGCCACTACAGTTTCAACTCCCTTTTTTATTCCATCCTCAATAGTCTCTTTCATGTTCTTCAATATTGTCATCTTTGCAATCCGACCATTGATACCCAGGTCCGATAATCTAGCTTCTATCTTGTTAAGGGTAATCTCGTACTTCTTGTTATTAAGATAAGAATCGTAAATATAAAGATACATACCAGAAATCCAGCTAATTATTTTTTGCCTAGTTTATTATTTCGGTGGCGGTTGTTGGGCTTTGGTGACTCTACCACTTCTTGGGTTCCTTCTTCGGTAATCATCTGACACTTACCGGTAAAATAAGCACCGGGGGCAATGGTGATATTCTTAGTTTCAATATTGCCAACCAGTTTAGCAGTATTGGTTAGTTCGATTTTTTCAGTGGCCTTAATGTTACCTCGGACTTCGCCAGCCAGATAAACAGAAGCTGCAACTACTTCGGCTTTAATTTTTGCTCCTTGCCCTACTTTTAGATTCTTGGATGTTCTCAAACTGCCAGCCACTTCACCTTCTACTGTTACATTCCCCTTACCATTAAAATTGCCTTCCACTTTGATCGAAGAACCAATTATTGTTTCCATGCTTTTTGTTTCTGTTTCTTCTTTGGGAAAAATTGCCATAACCTTAAATTTAAAATAATTAGGTGTCAACTTAGATTTTAAGGAAAAATCAGCTAAATGTAAAGAAAGTCAGCTTGTTAGTTAAGGTATTTTATTATAGACTAAAAAAGAAGAAAAGAAAAATCATGGAAGAATCACCTACGCAAAACCAAAATAATTTCTTAAAAAAGGACTTGGTAGTAATTTTGATCCTCGGACTGATTTTTATTGGCATCCTGGTTGTTCTTACTATAATTGAGAATAATAGCGGTCAAATTAGCCAAATTGCTCATAAATTGACTGAATACCTAGTAAATTAGTATTTTACGAAGCTTTTTTTTAGCTAACATTAAATAAAAATAGATAGTAGTAGCCAAAATTTCGATAACTTGGCTTAAACAATGTTCCACGTGGAACATTTTATGCTTTTTAGCTAAGATTAGCCAAAATTTGCTTTAATAAACTATTTGCGGTAAGCTTTAAACAGTAAATAATCATGCCCTTGTAGCTCAATGGATAGAGCAAACCCGTCCTAAGGGTGACATGTGGGTTCGATTCCTCTCGGGGGCATATCAAATAAATTGCTTAAATAAGCGAAAAATTAGATTATTGGAGGTTCTCCGCCACTTTGAATTTAGATGTAAAAGGTAGGGCGGATCCGCCCCTGGCGGGGATTCCCTCCAAGGGCACCATGGGCCGTTAGCTCAGCTGGCTAGAGCGTCGCATTCGCATTGCGAAGGTCGGGAGTTCGAATCTCCCACGGTCCACCAAGGAAAAAAACGCTAAAGTAAGCCAAAAAACGGCTTGATTTTTTTATCAAAATATGCTAAAATAACAGTATCCTTAATGTTTTTGAAATATAAACCCAAATAGGAAGGAGGTGAAAACAAAAATGAACACAATAGACTCTTGGGGGGATGCTATCAACAGTTCTTTGGATAACATCTGGGCTGGATTTGTTGATTTTCTGCCTAAATTTGTTGGGGCAGTTTTAATTTTCGTAATTGGTTGGATTGTAGCCATTTTTATTGGCAAAATAGTCCATAAAATCGTTAAATATCTCTGGGTTGATCACCTATTACAAAAAGCTAAGGTCAAGGACGCTATTGAAAAAACCGGCATTAAAGTGGATGTTGCCGCGAGTTTGGGATTAATCGTTAAATGGTTTCTAATTTTCGTGTTTTTGACTGCGGCTACTGATGTTATGGGTTGGACTGAAGTAACCCTTTTCTTGCGCAAATTTGTCAATTATCTGCCTAACGTGATTATTGCGGTAATAATCTTCACTTTAGGGCTGATGTTTGCCAACTGGATACAAAGTGTCGTAAAAAGATCAATTTCTGCTTATAAACTGTTTTCTCCGGACTTAGTAGCAGCTGTTGCCAAATGGGCAATTATTATCTTCAGTTTGCTGGCAGCCTTAATCCAATTAAAGATAGCTTCTGGCTTACTACAAACTCTATTTACCGGAATTGTGGCTATGCTGGCTTTAGCTGGCGGACTAGCTTTTGGTCTAGGTGGCAAAGAGTGCGCCCAAAACATGTTAAACAAAGTTAAGAAAGATATCGGACACCAAGATTAAACATTTTTTGAAAGCGCTTGCTAGTAAATAGCTTTTTGGCTATAATCTTTCTAGTAAGCGTTTTTGTTTGGGCCCATAGTTCAGTTTCCACCAAGGGCGGATCAGCCTCAGACTGAGGCTACCTGCCTGCCAGGACCCATGGGCCGTTGGCTCAGTTGGTAGAGCGTCTCCATGGCATGGAGAAGGTCACCGGTTCGAATCCGGTACGGTCCATAGGTTCTGGCAGGCAAAAAAAGAAGGCCACCCCGCCTTTGGCGGGGTCCGGTCCACCAAGTTACAAGAAAACGGATATAGATCCGTTTTTTGCCTTTTGGGGAAGATAAGTCCCAGGTAATAAACTGAACTTGACAGTTTTTTTAACCATGTTATTATTAATATACCCCTAGGGGGTATATTGACTAATTACCATATGTCTAAACAATCCCCTCTCATTTCTCAAATAAACCGCTCCTGCGGCCAATTGGAAGGTTTGGGTCGCCAAATAAAAGCCCAGAAACCTTGTTCAGAGGTAATTAACCAATTTCTTGCGGTAAAAGCTGG
>JAIWBS010000044.1:0-7466 GCA_048633705.1 Pirellulales bacterium | reverse complement strand
CCGGCGTGTTTCAGTTTTCGGCGCAAAGCTGAGCTACCCAAAACTTTGACCAAAGCTTTGGTAATTTCCTCTTCTTTGGCTGGATTGATATGAACGGCGGAATGATCAGTTATTTCAGGAATTGAGGAAGTATTACTCGTTATAACCGGTGCACCCAATTCCATCGCCTCTAATATCGGCAAACCAAATCCTTCGTAATAAGAAGGGAAAATGAAAATTGTAGAATTCTTGATCAAACCAATTTTGTCCTGATGGGCCACGTAACCCAAGTAACGAACCTGATCTTCCAGTTTTAATTTTCTAATTGTCTTAAAAACTTCTCCTTCTTTCCAACCTTTGGCTCCAGCAATCACTAATTGGTACTTAGCAAATCTTTTTTGCTTAATCAATTCATTATAAGAATGCACTAATCCTACCAGGTTTTTGCGCGGTTCAACCGTGCCTAAAAATAAAATGTAGTTATCAGCAATTTTATATTTCCTTTTTAAAGACTCGAATTTTACTTTAGCCTTCTCTCGAAAAACTCCTTCGTAGATAACTTCAATTCTCTGATTAGGAATTTTAAACAGTTTGATAATATCCTTCTTGGTGGCCTTGGAAACGGCGATGATCTTCTTGGCTTTGTTTAGACTCTTGGGCACCAATAACCGGGTGCTGAATTTCTGGCCCCGGGGAAACCACTCCGGGTGTTTGTAAATGGCCAAATCATGAACCGTTATAACAGACGGTCCAGAATAAGTGTAAGGGATAACATTAGCCGGTGAGTGATATAAATCTAGTTTAGCTCTGGCCAGAAAAGCGGAAATTAGCATGTGCGAGTAGGAAAATGGCAAAAACTTCTTGTACTCGGAAAATGGGAAGTATTTGATTTCCGAATTTTTCTGTTTGAATTCTTTGGTTTTGGTTACTCGGTAATCAAAAAATAGAACGTATTCATTTCTCTTATCAATCTTCAATAAATTTTTTACCAGATAATAAGTATAGTGACCAACCCCGGCTTGTTCACCCTTGCCTGGATTTAAAATTGTTCGACAATCAATTCCGATTCTCATATTTTTACATTCTTGTAGGGGCGGTTATCCCCATTACTGATAAAGTTTCTGCTAAGACTATTTGAGTAGCTTTTATCAATTGATAGCGACTCCAATTAACTCCTTCTGCTTCAATCACCCGGCACTGGGTGTAGAAATTGTGGAAATCAGCTGCCAGCTCCCTGACGTAAGTGGGTAATTTATTAACCTGATAATTTTGGGCTACCTCTTCCAGCACCTCAGGAAATCTGATTAAAGTCTTGGCTAGGCTTATTTCTGGTGCTTTTCTTAGGAAAATTTTAACTTTTTCAGACTGCTTCTTTTGACTTTTTTTCTTGGCCTCTCTCTGAACTTTTTTAATTATACTACAAATCCTGGCATGGGCATACTGAACATAATAGACCGGGTTTGTGTCTGACTTTTTCTTGGCCAGAGTCATATCGAAATCCATATGGGTGTCCGAAGCGTACATCAGGAAGAAAAACCTGGCTGCATCCAATCCTACCTCTTTGACTAACTCATCCAGAGTCACATACGTTCCCGTTCTCTTGGACATTCTTAATTCTACCCCGCCCTCCATCAATCGCACCAGCTGAACCAAGATAACATGAAACTGTTCGTCAAAACCCAAGGCTTTTGTCATACTCATCATCCTTTTAACATAACCGTGGTGGTCAGCTCCCCAAATATCAATCACCTGATCAAACTTACGAATGCCAAATTTGTTCCAGAGATAAGCAATGTCTGAGAGAAAATAGGTTTGATCCTCTGATGCCTTAACCACCACTCTATCTTTGTCATCACCGAACTGGGAAGTTTTTGCCCAGATGGCTCCTTCTTTTTTATATAACAAATCCTTATTTTTCAAAATATCTAAAACATGATCAACCATACCCGACTTATAAAGAGATTTTTCAGAGAACCAGTTGTCGAATTTAATCTGCAGCTTGTCAGCTACCATATTCTTCAAGTCCTTAATCATTACTTGCAAGACGCGGTAGCGAATACGCGATTTGAGCAGATTGATATTGGTCAGTTTATACTTATGCAAATTTAACTTTTTGGCCAATTGATCAATGTATTTCCCTTTATAACAATAATCCGGATAATCCACCTTGATACCCTGATGTTGCAGATAGCGGCGGGTAACCGATTCAGCCAGCCTATCTACTTGTTTGCCTATGTCATTAACGTAATACTCCCTCTGCACCTCATAGCCGACTTTAGCTAAAACATTAGCCAAAGTATCTCCGGTAAAAGCTCCTCGGCCATTGCCGATATGCAAGGGACCGGTTGGGTTGGCTGAGATAAATTCGACTTGAACCTTTTTGTTCTCACCTAAGTCAGAGGAACCAAAATTGTTTTCTTCTTTTAAAATTTGATTGATTTGTCTACCCAGCCAAAATGGATCCAAATAGAAATTAATAAAGCCGGGAGGAACAACTTCTGCCTCAGTTAATCCGGTAATTTCCAATCCGGCGCTGATTATCTTATTACCGATCACCATTGGGCTTTCTCTTAACAAAGTAGCCAATTTAAAAGCAACATTTGTGGAGTAATGACCGTGTTTTTCTTCTTTGGGATAATCAACCTCAATAACGATTTGCTCATCGGTTAAATGCGGCCAAAGGTCTAAACAGATTTTTTTGACCTCTCTGATCAAATTGGATTTTACTGTTTTCATTATTTAAATTATAATCTATTTACCGCCTGAAGTAAAAAAACAATGAAATTAATTAGCCAAAATAGAAGAGCCAAACACGACTACGAGATTTTAAGTAAATGGGAAGCAGGAATCATTCTAACTGGAGCTGAAGTAAAATCAGCCAAGTTAGGTCATGTCAACTTAAAAGGAAGTTATGTCGTCCCACATAAAAACGGTTTGCTGCTGATCAATTGCCATATTTCACCTTACCAAAAAGCCGGACACAGTCAAAAAACCTATAACCCGGTCAGAAACCGTAAATTATTAATTCATCAAGCAGAGCTAAAAAAAATTGCTGGGCGGTTAGGTGGTCAAAATTCGGGCTTGACATTAGTCCCATTATCTGTTTATAATAAGGGAGGTTTCCTAAAAATTGAATTCGGGTTAGGCAAAGGCCGAAAGAAATACGACAAACGGCAGCTAATCAAGAAACGGGAGGCCAAAAGAAGAATCAACCGAGCAATAAAAGGAAAATAATCGCCCGTCCCCACGGGTTGAGGCATGGGGGTGTTATTAAATCGATGGTTAGAAGATGAGGTAATCTGCTTACCGAGTAGTCTTCGCAGGCTCGTTAAATAATCGAAGAAAACGATAAGTGCCAAATCACTTGTTAGCAAAGCAAAAGCGGCTTTTGCCAGCTTCAGCTTTGCACCTGTAGTAGCCTAAAACCTACTGCCATCTGGATTTGCTGATTCCTAATAGGCAAATTTGGGTGCCAACGTCATTAGGATAAGTAATTCGCGTGTCCAGGTTGAATTACCGAAATTACATGGACTAGGGCCGATTGGTTTTTGTCTGTTTCTGACTAATTGGTCCGAACAAATTAAACAGACTAAGTGAGTAGACGATTGTTTCTGAAACTGGCTAGACAGGGGTGAAAAGCCCCTCACCTCCACCAAAAATGTAGTACTTGTCATTCTGAGTGAAACGAAGAATCCCGCTGCTTTTACAAGATCCTTCTCCCGCGGACGCGGGATCAGGATGACAGTGGTGTAATAATTAACCCAATAAACAATTAAAAGATTTCGCAAGAATCAATATATTAGAGTTCCCAAGGTCGTTCTCATTGATGAAAATGGCCAGAATCAGGGAGTAATAGATACGGAAAGCGCACTGGATCAAGCCAGGCAAAATGGGCTAGATTTAGTGGAAGTGTCTCCATTGGCCAATCCCCCCGTTTGCAAGCTGATAGACTTTGGGAAATTTAAATACCAGCAAGAAAAGGCTGAACAGAAATCCAAGCACAAACAAAAGAAAGTCGAACTGAAGGGTGTGCGCCTAACCCTAAAAATGGGTGAACACGATCTGGAAGTAAGGATTAAACAAGCCAGTAAGTTTTTAGCCAAGGGAGATAAAGTCAGAATAGAAATGAGATTGCGCGGCAGGGAAATGGCCCATCAGGATCTGGCCAGAGAAAAAATTAAGAAGTTCATCGAATCATTAGGAGAAGTCGCTCTGGAACAACCTCTACAAAAACAAGGTCGGCTCTTCTCAGTAATTATCAACAATAAACAACAGTAATGCCTAAATATAAAACCCATAAAGCAACAGCTAAACGTATTAAGATAACCAAGAAGAAAAAAATGATTCAGCGTACAGCTGGACAGAATCATTTTAATGCTCGCGAAAAAGGGAAAGTAACCAAGAACAAAAGAAAAGATCGCCGTATTAGCAAGAGTAACATCAAAGCTATTAATAAATTAATTCGGTAATAGGAAATAGGAATTAGGTACTCGGATTCTGTTTCCGAATTCCAAATTCCTAAGCCCAAAATGCTATGCCAAGAGTTAAAAGAGGTACAACTCACGTTAAAAGAAGAAAGAGGCTGCTAAAAACAACCAAAGGTTATCATTGGGGTAGAAAGAAAAAAATCCGCCTAGCTAAACCCGCCCAATTGAAGGCTGGTGTTTATGCTTACCGCGATAGAAGAACCAAAAAAAGAGAATTTCGAAAACTGTGGCAGATAAAAATTAACGCCGCTGTCCGGCAAGAAGGTCTAACCTACTCCAAATTCATCGATCTATTGAAGAAAAATAAGATAGAATTGGACCGTAAGATTCTGGCAGATTTAGCGGAAAATCATCCCAAAATATTTAAAGCAGTAGTCAAAGAAGTCAAAAAATAGATTGTAAACATTAAAAAGCGCAGCTGAGGCCTCCGTGCCTCAGTTGTTTTAATTACAGTTAACATTCATTAACCAACCCCCCTTCTTCCACTAAAGATGGGAAAAACACCCAAGTCATTCTCCCCTCCTTACTAAGGAGGGGAGAATGTTTAGTGGTTTATGCTTGGTTTGGGTGTTTTGGGGGAGGTCCGGTAATAAAGCAAGCCAAAAACTATTGCCCCTAAAGAATCAATTGTTATGTCCCAAACTGAAAAGGTTCTACCTGCCACCAAAGACTGGTGCCATTCATCAGACCAAGCATACAAAGCACAGAAAACTATTACGATTACCAATACAAAAACCTTTCTTTTTTCTTGCCTCAAACCCAGTCGCAAAGCCAAGAAGGCCAATACCCCGTATTCAGTGGCATGAGCGATCTTTCTAAAAATAGTATCCCAAATTCCTAATTTTTCAATCTGTAAATGAGGAATCGAGGAAAAATAAAAAATGACTCCCGCCCATAAAATGACTGGTAGCCAATATTTACTAAATCTTCTTAATCTATTCATAATATTAAACTAATCCTAAATGGTACTCTTGTCAAAGAAGGCATCAGTTGCTATAATGTTTTTACTTATTCGCGGACCGGTGGTGTAGCCCGGTTAATCCCGCAACTATCCTTTTCAAGGAAGTGCGGGACAGGCATGCCAAAAACAAGTTGAAAAATGGTGGTGGACCGGTGGTGTAGCCCGGTTAACACGCCTCCCTGTCACGGAGGAGATCGAGGGTTCAAATCCCTTCCGGTCCGCCACCATTTTTTAACCAAATCCTCACTGCCTACCCCGCAGAGCTGAACACAAGAGAAGCTTCTTACAGGGTCATGGAAGAGATCGTCCCGCGGCCGCGGGATCCGGTCCGCCATCGCTTTTCAACAACAGGAGATCGTCCTGCCAACGGCGGAATCCGGTCCGCCGAATCAAAAACCCAAGCTAATACCGGCTTGGATTTTTTATTATCCTAATTAGTCAGAAATTCTTTTACTTTCTGGACAATTTCTTCAATTCCCACATCACATTTAATAAAATATTCATCTGCTCCTGCCTCGGTAGCTTCTTCAATTTTGATTGGATCAGATAAACTACTAAATACTATAACCGGAATATTTTTTGTTTTATCGTTCTCTTTTAATTTTTTCAACATCTTGATGCCCTGCATCTTGGGCATAATTATGTCTGTCAAAATTAGGTTTGGTTTCTCCGTAATCGCCGCAGATAAACCCTCTTCTCCATTCCTAGTCCCAATAGACACATAGCCCTCTTGGTCAAACCTATTAATAAGGGTATCTGATAAATTTAGATCATCATCAACGATTAAAATTTTCTTTTTGTCAAAACTAACCATCTGGTATTCTTGCCGTTAATTAGGATATTAAATATGAGCCTTTTCTTTGATTTTTTTGATCACCTCTTCCATAATTTCTGATAAAACTCTATCTCCATTTGCCCTCCCTATAGTGCCAGAATACCGGTCTTTTTGCCTATAACTTCTTTTTTGGGGAAACCAGTAATTTCTTCCACTCTTTTATTAGCATAAAGCACTATACCTTCTGGGTCAGTAATTACAATGTGATCCGAAGCATTGTTTACGGCTAGTTTGAATTTTTCTAAATCATCTGCAATAATTTTTGTTTGGTTTTTTTCTTCTTTCACTTTTTTATGTAATTATTCTAAATTAAAAAGACCTACAAAAGGTCTAATTTCCCCCGATTAATTTATTAATCATCTATCAGTTTTTCAACAAAAAATATTATTTCTTACTATTAATTATACACCATTTTTGACTTTTTGGCTGGAACTGGATGCTGATCTAGTTGAGAATCTTTCGGTTGATGAGCCAACTGTTTATCTGAAACTGAATTTATTGATTCATCTATGCCTGTTAAATTTTGTTTGTCCATATAATTTTGTGACAATTATTATTATATTATTTATTTTTCAATTCTTGAATTTCTTTTTTTAATTCCACCATCTTTAACTCTCTGTCGGTCATAAACTTATTAGCCTTTTCTAACTGAGCTGTGCGCTCAGTTACCTGCCTCTCTACATTGGATTTAGACTTTTCCAATTCAGTAAGAATCCTCTTCGTTTTCCGATTTTCACGTTGCAAGCCTCTCAGAGCAAAATATATCAAGTGTGTTGTTATTATTACGAAAATCGCACCAAAAAAGAATACATAACTCACGACTCGCTCTAGTAAGGGTAAATTCCCAATTTGTTGATTAGTAATCAGAATGTAAGCAAAAACTATATAGCCAACACCAAACAAGACTATCAAGACCAATAGAATTAGCCACCACTTCTTTAAGGATGTCTTGTAAACCAACTTCCACAAATTCCTATATTGAATAACAGCGTAGACAAACATTAGTATGCCTAAAATTACCAGGATGATATTGAACATATTATGTATACTATTATCTTAAATCTCTATTTGCTGACCGGTATACCATTTACCATCTTTTTCACTCTGAATAACGTAAGTATAAACCACGCATTCTTCTTTAAAAACCAAAGCCAATCACTAACAAGATCGCCTTGGCCAAATTTCCGGAAGTTTGTTTTGATTT